>NZ_RZOT01000035.1:0-18863 GCF_003999085.1 Mesorhizobium sp. M4A.F.Ca.ET.090.04.2.1 | reverse complement strand
GGAGCCGAAAGCATGCGGCGCGCCGAAACGGTCGGCGAGCGCCCGGGCTTTCGCCAGATCGCGGCTGGCGATCGCCGACAGGACGCCGTTCTCCGCCTCGACGATCGCCGGCAACAGCTGCTCGCGGCCGATCTTGGCCGTCGACAGAACACCCCATCGGAACATCACGCTTCTCCATGTCGAATTGCATCATGGAGGTGTGCCCCAATTCAGGGGAAAAGCCAATCGCAGACGCGGGTCACAAAGCGTCTTCGTCATCCTCGGGCTTGACCCGAGGATCCATTCCGTGACCTGTGACGTAAGGTGCAACGGTGCAGAATTCTGTAACCGTTGCAACGCCTTAGCATCACGGAATGGATCCCCGGGTCTGCGCGCGTCGCTTCGCTCCTTGCTTCGCCCTGGGATGACGAACCCGAGGGGGGCGAGCTTGGAACTAGCCCCTCTTGCCCGTCAGCGTCATGTCGAAGTTGACGACGTTGGAATAGATCGGCGTGCCGACATCCATGCCGTAGCGCGACCTCAGCACCCTGCCGGTGACGTGGAATTTGATCGTGCCGGCCTTGAGGCTGCTGAGCTCGGCGGTGAATTTTTCCGGAAACGTCTTGCCGCGCGCCGTCAGCCGGCCGGTGACCAAGGCCGTCGTGTCGCCGGTACGGGTCACGCTGGTCGAGCGGAACTGGATTTCCGGGCTGTTGGCGCTGTCGAACACCGCGTCGGAGCGCAGGAAGGCATCGATGCGGTTCTGGCCGGTGCCGACGCTCTCGGGATAGATGGTGAGGTTGACCTGCGAGCGTTCGACATTGGCGTCATCGATGCGGATGCTGCCCTTGAAGCGGGCGAAGGCGCCGTCGAACCCGCCGCCGCCGGCCTTGCCGATGGTGAAACGGATGCTCGATGCGGCCGGGCTGATCGTGTAGCTGCCGGCGGCGTCGCTGAGCGCCACTGCCGCGTAAACAGGCATGGCAAGGCAAGCAGCAACGGCCGCGTATCCGAGGATCCGCGCATGCATGGGGATGGTCCTTTTGCTGAGGCAGCGCATTGCTGCCTTCTCGCCTCACCAACGAATGACGATGCCGTTCTATTCCTCACCTGACGAAGGCGTGATCATGCGCGCAAGCACGCTATCGCGCAGCCAGAAATGGTGGCGCAATGCCGCCAGTATGTGCAGCGCGACAAGCGCGATGCCGGCATAGGCAAGATACCAGTGCGCCGCCGTCCAGAAGCTCTCCGCCGCGTCGGATACGGCCAGCGGCAGGTTGGGCATCACGAACAGATTGAATGGCATGCTGGGGATTTCCAGCGTCGAGACCGACACCAGCGCCCAGCCGGACAGAGGCAGCGCGATCTGGAAGGCATAGAGCAGAATATGCGCGAGTGGTGCTGCCCGCCGCTCCAGGGTGCCGACCGATGACGGCAAGGGTGGCACCGCATTGCCGAGCCGCCACGCGACGCGCAGGATGATCAAGCCAAGCAGCAGGAAGCCGAAGGATTTGTGCAGCTGGATCAGCTCGAAGGCGGTGCGCTGGCTTTCGATCCGCATCATCGCGAAGCCGAGCACGAACTGGCCGATGAAGATCAACCCGATCAGCCAGTGCAGGATGATCGTTGCCCAGCCGTAGCGGGTGGAGGTGTTGGTGATTGACGATTCCATGGCCGAAAAACGCCGCTGAGGTCAGCTTTCTTCCAGGCTACCCTATGCCCCACTCTCCACACAATTCCGGGCGCCGGCGGCGGCCAATAAGGTTGGCGACCAACCTTGGAGCGATGGTTTCGCCGCGGGCCTGCAGCGCGCCTACCCGCTCACCTTGAAGAAATCCACGAAAGCCCTGAGCGCCGGCCGCATCTGCCGACGGCTCGGATAATAGACGAAGAAGCCGTCGAAGGATGGGCACCAGTCATCCAGCACGCGGATCAGCCTGCCGGTTGCGAGCGGGGTGCGGACATAGTCCTCGAAGACGAAGGCGAGCCCGGCGCCGCCGACCGCCGCCTGGGCGATCAGATGGTCCTCGTCGAGGATTAGCGGCCCTTGCGCAGCGATCTCGATCTCCTCGCCGTCCTTCTCGAACTCCCAGCGATAGAGGATGCCGCTGGAAAAGCGGAAGCGGATGCAGCGGTGGTCGGCAAGCTCGCGCGGGTGGCTCGGCTTGGGGCTGGTCGCGAAATAGGACGGCGCGCCGACCACGGCACCGCGAAGATCCGGGCCGATGCGCACCGCGATCATGTCGCGCTGCAGGCTCTCGCCGAGCCTGACGCCGGCGTCGAAGCCGCCCTCGACGACATCGGTGAAGCGGTCCTCGATGACAATTTCCAGCACGATGTCGGGATAGGCGACGGCGAAGGCGCCGAGCCTCGGCGTCAGCGTCAGGTGCGCTGCCGTGCGCGGCACGGTCAGCCGCAGGTTGCCGGCCGGTCGGTCGCGCGCCTCTACCGCCGTCTCCAGCGCAAGGTCGATCTCGGACAATGCTGGCCGCAGCCGTTCGAGCAACTGCGCGCCCTCCTCTGTCGGCGCCACGCTGCGCGTGCTGCGGGCCAGGAGCCGCACGCCGAGCCGGGCCTCCAGGCTCGACACCGCGTGGCTGACTGCCGACGGCGCAATGCCGAGCTCGCGCGCGGCGCCGCGGAAGCTGGCGCATTGGGCGACCGTGGCGAGCACCGCGAGCTGGGAAAGGTTCGTTCGGTTCATTGATCTATCTTTTGGAACAAGTTGTGCGAAAGAGACATGATTATCGAACGGCGTGCAAGGCACTATTTCTCCCCCATCGCAACAAGGAGATGCGCCATGCAAACCCGCAAGCTTGGAACTGAACTCGAAGTCTTCCCCGTCGGCCTCGGCTGCATGGGCATGAGCTTCGGCTATGGCGGCCAGCCGGAAGCCGAGGCGATCGCCACGCTGCGCCGCGCCATCGAGATCGGCGTCACCTTCTTCGACACGGCCGAGGTCTATGGCCCCTACGAGAACGAGATCCTGCTCGGCAAGGCGTTGAAGCCGGTGCGTGACAAGGTGACGATCGCCACCAAATTCGGCTTCAAGATCCTGGAGGAGGGCAGCGGCACCGACCGCATGGCCGGCGTCGACAGCCGCCCCCAACATGTCAAGGCAGTGGCCGAGGCCTCGCTCAAGCGCTTGAATACCGATGTGATCGACCTCTATTACCAGCACCGTGTCGACCCCAACGTGCCGATCGAGGACACAGTCGGCGCCATGGCCGAGCTGGTGCGCGAGGGCAAGGTCCGCGCCCTCGGCCTCTCGGAGGCGAGTGCGACGACCATCCGCCGGGCGCATGCCGTGCACCCGATATCGGCGGTGCAGAGCGAATATTCGCTGTGGAGCCGCGACCCCGAGGATGAGGTGTTCGCCGTCTGCCGCGAGCTCGGCATCGGCTTTGTGCCCTACAGCCCGCTGGGACGCGGCCTGCTCACCGGCACGATCGCCAAGCCCGATGTCCTCGGCGCCGGCGACTGGCGCCTCGGCCTGCCGCGCTTCCAGGCCGAAGCCATGGCAGCCAACGCCAAGGTTGTTGCCACACTGGAAAAGATGGCGGCGGAGAAGGGCGTGACATCGGCACAACTGGCGCTCGCCTGGGTGCTGCACCAGGGCGATTTCATCGTGCCGATCCCCGGCGCGCGGAAAATCCGCCATCTGGAGCAGAACACGGCAGCAGCCGGGGTCGAATTGAGTGCTGCGGAGGTGGCTGCCATCGGCGACGCGCTGTCGCCGGATAAGGTGGTCGGCAAGCGCTATACCGAGGAGCTGATGGCGCTGGTGAATGGGTGAGTACGCAGAATGCTGAATGGAAAGGGACGCTTCGGCGCCCCTTTTGTTGAGGTGCTGGTGCGAGGCACCCCCTCTGTCCTGCCGGACATCTCCCCCTCAAGGGGGGAGATTGGCTGTCACCGCCGCTTTCGCCAATTACGAACGTTTGAAGGAAAGGCGCGGCGTCAAAGCTGCTGATCTCCCCCCTTGTGGGGGAGATGCCCGGCAGGGCAGAGGGGGGCGCCTCGCACACACCTATCTTACCAGGCCACCATACGAATCTCCGGCCAATACTCCCGCGCCCGCGCCCCCTTCACCTCATGCGTCCGCTGATTGTCCAGCGCCCGATTAGGCGTGATGCGGAAGGAAAAAATATCGTCGAGCCCGAACGGCGCCACAAGATCGAGGCGCCCCTGTGCATCGTACCGCACTCCAACCGCGTGCGTCTTCGAAGCAAAATAGCTGACGGACTCGCTTGCGCTCGCATAGCGCGGGCATTCCTGCCCGAACTTCTCCGGATACCACAGATGCACCCGCGCCTGGTTGCGCACCTCGACCGGCAGCGCCAGCCCTGCGAAGTGCAGCGCCGCCCGGCGGATCACCGCATCCTCGGCCTCGTAGGAAAGGTCGGCATCGTCGAAATAGAACAGGTCGACATCCTTGATGCCGTAGCCCGGCGGCTTGCCGGTCAGATGGTTCCAGACGCTGTTGTAGAGCGCGCCCGACACCATCAGCCAGTCCGGCAGCGCGAGATCACGCACCCGCGCCAGTGTTTCGCCAATGAGCGGGTCGGTCGCGATGATGCCGAGGAACGCCGCGCGCTGTTCTTCAAAAGGAAGGCCGGAATAGCGCAGATGGTCCATCGCCCTTTGGAGGACGATTCGCCATCTGACGGCAATCCCCTCAAGTCCTCAGCACGCCGCCCGTCTGCTTGTTGACGTTCTCGACGATGCGTTTGGCCAGCGCCTCGAAATCCTCGTCGGTCAGCGTCTTCTCGAGCGGCTGGATCGACACCTCGATGGCGATCGACTTCTTGGCCGCGCCCAGTGACGCG
This sequence comes from Mesorhizobium sp. M4A.F.Ca.ET.090.04.2.1, assembly GCF_003999085.1. NCBI lineage: Bacteria > Pseudomonadati > Pseudomonadota > Alphaproteobacteria > Hyphomicrobiales > Phyllobacteriaceae > Mesorhizobium > Mesorhizobium sp. M4A.F.Ca.ET.090.04.2.1. The sequence continues at coordinate 14,055 of NZ_RZOT01000035.1, read as the reverse complement.
CCCTCGAAGATGTCGAAGACCGAGACGCCGGTGACCAGCTTCTTGTCGGCAGCGAGTGCGGCGCGCACCAGCGTGCCGGCCTCGACCGTCCTGTCGACGACGAAGGCGAAATCGCGCTTCACCGCCTGGAAGGCGGAGAGCTCCAGCTTCGGCTTGGTCCGTGTCGGCTTGGCTTTTGGCTCCGGCACCGCATCGACATATACCTCGAAGCCGCAGAGCGGCCCGGAGACATCGAGCGCTTCCAGCGTCTTCGGATGGAACTCGCCGAACGTGCCGAGCACCGTCTTCGGCCCGAGCTTGATCGTGCCGGAGCGGCCGGGGTGGTACCAGGCCGGGCCGCCGGGCTCGATCTGCAGCCGGTCGACCGGCGCGCCGCAGGCTTCGAGCGCGGCGATCGCGTCCGCCTTGGCGTCGAACACGCCGACTGGCCCGGAATTGCCGGCCCAGCTGCGGCCGGAGCCGTCGAGTTTGGCCGTGCCGCGCCGCACGCCGGCGGCGACGCGCCGCTGCTGGTCGGGCAAATCGCCTTCATAGGTGCCGGAGACTTCGAACAGCGCCACGTCGCCGATGCCCCGGTCGGCATTGCGTTGTGCCGCCGAAATGAGCCCAGGCAGCAGCGAAGGCCGCATGTCCGACATGTCGGCGGCGATCGGGTTGGCGAGCTTCAGCGCCGTCTGGCCGCCGCCGAACAGCTCGGCATGCTTTGCCGGAATGAAGGACCAGGTCACGGCCTCCATCATGCCGCGCACGGCCAGCGCTCGCTTCGCCGCGCGGGTGCGGATCTGCAGTGTCGTCAGGATCCTGCCGTTGACCGCGTCATGCGCGCCAAGCGGCTGCGGCGCGATGTTGTCGACGCCGTGGATGCGCATCACCTCCTCGACCAGGTCGGCCTTGCCGTCGACATCCGGCCGCCAGGACGGCACCTTCACCTCTACGTCGTCGCCCGAACTGCGCGGCTCGAAGCCCAGGCGGGTCAGGATAGCGAGCGCTTCCTCTCTTGGCACCTCGATGCCGGTCAGCCGCCTGACCTCCGACAACGGGAAGGAAACCACCTTCGCCCTGTGGCCGGCATAGCCGGCAACCTCGATCTCCGTCGGCATACCGCCGCAGAAGTCGAGCACCAGCTTTGTCGCCAGTTCGAGGCCTGGCACCATGAATTCGGGGTCGACACCGCGTTCGAAGCGGTAGCGCGCATCGGAGATGATGCCGAGCGTGCGGCCGGTGCGCGCCGTGGTAATCGGGTCCCAAAGCGCCGACTCGATCAGCACGTCGGTGGTGTTCTCATCGCAGCCGGAATGCTCGCCGCCCATGATGCCGGCGATGGATTCGACGCCGTCCTCGTCGGCGATCACGCACATCTCGGGCGTCAGCGTGTATTCGCGGCCGTCGAGCGCCAGTACCTGTTCGCCGTCCTTTGCCCGGCGTACGGTCAAGTTGCCGGCGACCTTTGCGGCATCGAACACATGCAGCGGCCTGCCGCGGTCGAAGGTGACGTAGTTGGTGATGTCGACCAGAGCGCTGATGGGCCTGAGCCCGATGGCGAGCAGCCTCTGCTGCAGCCATTTTGGCGACGGGCCGTTCCTCACGCCTCTGACCAACGTGAGCGCGAAGCCGGGGCAGAGCTCCGGAGCCTCGATCTTGACCTTGACTGGACACATGCCGGTACCGGCATGTGGCATGATCCCGCCGCCGACGAGCCGGCCGAGCCCGCTCGCCGCGAGGTCGCGTGCGATGCCGTAGACGCTGGTCGCATCCGGCCGGTTCGGCGTCAGATTGATCTCGATCACCGGGTCGTCGAGATGGGCATAGGCGGCGAAGCTGGTGCCGAGCGGCGCATCCGCCGGCAAGTCGATGATGCCATTGTGCTCGTCGGAAATCTCCAGCTCGCGCTCGGAGCACATCATGCCGTGGCTCTCGACGCCGCGGATCTTGCCGACCGAGAGCGTCACGTCGATGCCGGGAACATAGGTGCCGGGCGCGGCGAAGGCGCCGATCAGGCCGGCGCGGGCGTTCGGCGCGCCGCAAACCACTTGCACCGGCGGCTTGCCGTCGCCGGTGTCGACCGTCAACACGCGCAGCCGGTCGGCGTCGGGATGCTGCACTGCCGTCAGCACTTTAGCGATGACGAAGGGCTTCAGGCCCGCCTTGTCGTCGACATGTTCGACCTCGAGGCCGATCGCGGTCAGCCGTTCGACGATCTCGGTCAGCGACGCGTCGGTCTCGAGATGGTCCTTGAGCCAGGAGAGGGTGAATTTCATAGCTGTGTTCCGTTGGGTCTGGGCACGCTGGTCTTCAGGTGTCTCGGCAAGTCGTCCGGCATGTGCAGGAAGGGAAGCTGCTCGCGCACATGGGCATGGTGCGTCGGCTTGAAATAGGCCGGCATGTCCATGGCACCGAGCGTGAAATAGATGTGGCCGTTGAGCCGCCCGTCCACATAGGCGATTGGCGAGCCGCAAATGCCACAGAAGGATCGCGTCACCGGGCCGTTCTCGAACTTCTTCAGCGCCTTGCCGTCGAGCGCCACCTGGTCGGCCATGAAGCCGACAAAGGCCGACACCGGCGCGCCGCTCGCCCGCCGGCAATCGCCGCAATGGCAATAGCTGATGTGGTGCGGCTCGGCTGACGCCTCGAACCGCACCGCGCCGCAGCGGCAGCCGCCGGTGTGCGGCGCTGTCATGCGGAGAGGCCTCCGAACAGCGTCGGCATGTCGAGCGGCCGGAAGCCGTAATGCGACAGCCAGCGCACATCGGCGTCGAAGAAGGCGCGCAGGTCCGGCATGCCGTATTTCAGCATGGCGATGCGGTCGATGCCCAAGCCCCAGGCAAAGCCCTGGTATTCGTTGGGATCGAGTCCGCCATGGCGCAGCACGTTGGGATGCACCATGCCGCAGCCCAGTATCTCCATCCAGTCGGAGCCTTCGCCGAAGCGCACCTCGCCGGGCCGCGAACGGTCGCACTGGATGTCGACCTCGAGGCTCGGCTCGGTGAACGGGAAGAAGGACGGCCGGAAGCGCATCTTGACGTTAGGCACCTCGAAGAACGCCTTGCAGAACTCCTCCAGCACCCACTTCATGTTGGCGACGTTGGCTGATCTGTCGATCACCAAACCCTCGACCTGATGGAACATCGGCGAGTGCGTGGCGTCCGAATCCTGCCGGTAGGTCTTGCCGGGAATGACGATGCGGATTGGCGGCTTCTGCCGCTCCATGGTGCGGATCTGCACCGGCGAGGTGTGCGTGCGCAACAGCTTGCGCTCGCCCTTCTCGTCCGGCTGGAAGAAGAAGGTGTCGTGCATCTCGCGCGCCGGATGGCCTTCCGGGAAGTTCAGCGCGGTGAAATTGTAATAGTCGGTCTCGACATCGGGACCTTCGGCGATGGCGAAGCCGAGGTCGCCGAAGATCGCCGCGATCTCGTCGATGACCTGGCTGATCGGATGGATGCGGCCGCGCTCGGCCGGCGACTGGCGCACCGGCAGCGTCACGTCGACTGTCTCGGCGGCCAGCCGGGCAGCGATCGCCACGTCCTTCAGTTCCGCCTTGCGCGCCGTGAGCGCCTCGGTGACGCGGTTCTTCAGCCCGTTGATCGCCGGGCCTTTCACCTGCCGCTCCTCGGCGCTCATCGCGCCAAGCGTCTTCAGCATTTCGGAGACCGAGCCCTTCTTGCCCAGCGCCGAGACACGCACCGCCTCGATCGCCTGCTCGTCGGCGGCCGACGCAATGTCGGCCATCAGGGAATTTTCGAGAGTTTCCATGTCACTCATGTTCCAGACCTGATTGAGCCAAAGAAAAACCCGCGCCAGCCCTGCCAGCGCGGGTTTCCCAAATCAAGTGTCGAATAAGCTTGGGAAGGCGCTGGTTAGGCTACAGCGCTTTCAAAAGCGTTCGGCGTGGTGTTCTTGAGGTATTCGAGCGCGACCTTGGCCTTGGCCACCAGCGCGGCGAAAGCCTGCGGCTCGTGGATGGCCATGTCCGACAGGACCTTGCGGTCGATCTCGATGCCGGCCTTGTTGAGGCCGTCGATGAAGCGGCCATAGGTCAGGCCGTGCTCGTGGGTCGCGGCGTTGATGCGCTGGATCCACAGCGCGCGGAACGAACGCTTGCGGTTCTTGCGGTCACGATAGGCGTACTGCAGCGACTTTTCCACCGCCTGCTTGGCGATGCGGATGGTGTTCTTCCGGCGGCCGTAGAAACCCTTGGCGGCTTTCAGGACCTTCTTGTGCTTGGCGTGAGCGGTGACGCCTCTCTTTACGCGTGCCATGTCATGATCTCCTTAAAACGTTGTCCAGGCCGAATGCTCAGAGGCCGTTCGGCAGAAAATTCTTGATGACCTTCTTGCCGTCCGGTTCAGCCAGAACCATCGTGCCGCGGGCATCGCGAATGAACTTGTTGGAACGCTTGATCATGCCGTGGCGCTTGCCGGCGGCAGCCGACAGCACCTTGCCGGTGGCAGTAATCTTGAACCGCTTCTTGGCGGCCGATTTGGTCTTCATCTTGGGCATTTTGCTACTCCGTATTGTGGGCGCACCATCGCGCTTCTTGTTCGCTTCGGGCCGACCAAAGCCCGAAAAGCAAATGAAACCGCCACGGCATGCCCTGCCGGGCGGTTTTTGTTTTTTGCTCTGCGTATCGTGCGTTCCGTAAATCAGAGATGATTTCCGGGCCGATACGCGGAACGGCGGTCCTATAGATCAAAGCGGGCCCGGGCGCAACACCTCAGGCTGTGCGACGCTCTGTCCTTCAGGGAAGGCGGAAAAGCACCGGCAGCACACCCGACTGCTGCGCGCCGTCAATCAGCTCGAAGGCCGGCAGGGCGACCAGGAACACCAGCCCGTCGAGCAGCGTGGTGAGCAGCAGGCGCGGCTTGAAGCTGCCGGTATCGCCTTCATCGTAGAGCGAGAGGTTGGGAAAGAAGCGCGGCACGCGCGCGACATAGGTCTGGTAGGGTGCGCCGAGCGCCTCCTTGAGGAACTTCTCCTCGCGCAGGATGACGATGTGGAAGGCGCCGGCGCATAGGGCCGCGAAGAGGATGATCCCGGTGAACGAGCCGATCTGCGCCCCGACGCCGGCGGCGGCGACCGTCGAGAACACATAGAGCGGGTTGCGGGTGATCGAGTAGGGGCCGCCGGTAACCACTTCGGAGGATTTGCGTCCGCCGATATAGAGCGTCGACCACAGGCGGCCGACGACGCCGAGGAAGATCAGCAGCACACCCAACATCTCGATCGACTCATGCACCCAGGTATCGGGCGGAAAGGTCGACTGGCCGAACAACAGCGCTGCGAACAGCACCACGATCAGCACCGCAATCACCATTCTGCGTATTTGCTGGTAATTGCCCAACCCATATTTTGCATGGGTGGTGTCAGGGAATTTGACGTCATCGACCATGATACATCCGATCGTCGAGATTGCCGGCGATCGGATTGAAAACTGGCGCCCCGCCGATCGTCGGGACGCCCTGCTCCGCAATTCAGGCGGATTTTAGGGCACGCTGCGGTGAAGGCTGGTCAATTCTGCTTTCTCGAAGCCGTGATCGAAGCGAAGGCTTGGGCAGTCATGCGGCACGGATCGGACTGGAAGAAGGTGCCCGCCCCGTTTAACGGGGCGCCAGCACCATCATCATCTGGCGGCCTTCGAGCTTTGGTTCCGCCTCGACCTTGGCGATCGGCGCCACCTCCTCGCGGACCTTGTTCAGAAGCTGCATGCCGAGTTCCATATGCGCCATCTCGCGGCCGCGGAAGCGCAGCGTAAGCTTGACCTTGTCGCCTTCCTCGAAGAAGCGGCGCACCGCCTTCATCTTGGTCTCGTAGTCATGGCTGTCGATGTTCGGGCGCATCTTGATCTCCTTGATCTCGATGACCTTCTGGTTCTTGCGCGCCTCGGCCGCCTTCTTCTGGTTGGCGTATTTCAGCTTGCCGAGATCGAGGATTTTTACGACGGGCGGCTGTGCGTTGGGCGATATCTCGACGAGGTCGAGCCCGGCTTCTTCGGCGAGCAGCAATGCGTCGTTGATGGAAACTTCGCCACGGTTCTGGCCTTCGGCGTCGATAAGCTGGACCCGGGGAACCCGGATGTCACGGTTGGAGCGCGGCCCATCCTTGGTGGGCGCCGCTGCTTTGAAAGGTCTGCGAATGGTCGTGGTCTCCTTGGGCCGTTTCGTTCAGGGTTCAAAAGTTCGGATCGTCGGGACGCGCCAATGTGGTGAGCGCGCGGCGCAAGTCAATAGCACAGGCTTCTCAAGAAATCACCTGATCCCGCGCCTGCACCAAGCAAAGAAAGTTACTGAGCACTTTTCGTCGAACGCCCCGCCGTGCCAAAAGACCGGCGTGAGGAACAGGACCTACCGCCAGCCATGACCGCCAACGCTCCCGTGTATCTGGATGTCGAGGGAACCAGCATCGCCGTCAGGCAGGCGCAAGGTGCCGCGCCCGGCATCGTCTGGCTCGGCGGCTACAAATCGGACATGCTGGGCACCAAGGCCGAGACGCTGGCCGGATGGGCGGCAAAAGATGGCCGGGCCTTCTTGCGCCACGATTATTCCGGACATGGCGAGTCCGGCGGCGCCTTCGCCGACGGCACCATCTCGAAATGGCTGGCCGAAAGCCTTGCTGTGTTTCGCCGTTTCACGCAGGGCAGCCAGATCCTGGTCGGCTCCTCGATGGGCGCCTGGATTGCGCTGCGCATGGTGCAGGAGCTGCGCAAGACGGGTGACGCCAACGTCGCCGGCCTGGTGCTTTTGGCGCCGGCGCCGGATTTTACCGCCGAGTTGATCGAGCCGGTGCTGACCGAGGCGCAGAAACACGATCTGTCCGAGAAAGGGTTCTTCGCCGAACCGTCGGACTATTCGGCCGAGCCCTATATCTACACCCGTGCTCTGATCGAGGACGGCAGGCGGAACCTGGTGATGGACGGGCCGATCGATACCCATTGCCCGGTGCACATCCTGCAGGGCCTCGCCGATCCGGAAGTGCCGTCCAGCCATGCGCTGAAGCTCGCGGCGCTCCTGCCGGCCGACGACGTGACGCTTTCGCTCATTCCTGACGGCGACCACCGCCTGTCACGGCCGCAGGATCTCGACATGCTGGTGCGGGTGGTGGGCGATGTGGTGCAGCGAGGCCCGTGAGCATGCGCATCTCCATTCCGATATCCGCTTTCGTTGCGGCGATCATCGGTTTCGGCGGCACGCTGGCCGTCGTCATCGCCGCCGCCAAGGCGGTCGGCGCGACCCAGACCGAAACCGCGAGCGGGGTGACGGCGATCTGCCTGGCGATGGCCGTCGAGTGCCTGTGGCTGTCCTGGCGCACGAAGATGCCCATTATCACCGCCTGGTCGACGCCCGGTCTGGCGCTGGTCGCGGCATCGAGCGGCTTTTCCGTGGGCGAGGCGGTCGGCGCCTTCATCGTAACTGCCGTCCTTTTGGTCGCCACCGGCCTGTTCAAGCCGCTGACCCAGCTGATTGCCAGGATTCCGCCGTCCGTTGCTTCCGGCATGCTGGCCGGCATCCTCGTCGGCTTCGCCACCAATGCCTTCAAGGCCATTCCCGGCGACCCCTGGCTGATCCTGCCGCTGATCGCGGCCTTCTTCGTCATCCGGCTGTTCAACCCGGCGCTGTCGGTGCTGGCGGTGCTGATCGGCGGCGGGCTGGCCGCCTTCCTGACCGGCCGTGTCGGCGGCCTGCCGGTGCCGGAACTGTCGACGCTGACGCTGATCGCGCCGCATTTCACGGCGAGCGCCATCATCGGGCTCGCGCTGCCGCTCTACCTTGTCACCATGGCTTCGCAGAACCTCTCCGGCCTCGCCGTGCTCAGAGCCGCCGGCTATCATCCCGAGCCCGGCCCGCTGATCGGCGTTACCGGCTTCTTTTCCCTGCTGTCGGCGCCATTTGGCGGCGCCACCTCCAACCTGGCGGCCATTTCGGCGGCGATCTGCACCGGGCCGGACGTCCATCCCGACCCCGCCGAACGCTGGAAGACCGGGCCTTTCTACGCACTCGCCTATTTCGTCTTCGCCGTCTTCGGCGCCTCGCTGGTGGCGATCTTCGCAGTATTGCCGCAGAGCCTGATCGTGCTGGTGGCGGGTCTTGCGCTGATCGCGCCGCTGACCAATGCGCTTTCGATCGCGCTCAAGGACGAGGGCCACCGCATGGCCGCGATCGTCACCTTCGCCGTCACCGCTTCGGGCCTGACGCTGTTCGGCGTTGGCGCGGCATTTTGGGGCCTGGTCGCCGGCATGGTTGTGCTTTTCCTCGAAGAACTCAAAATGAGACAATCATTTCAGCCTCTTGTCCGCTTTTGGGTGCGCTCGTCTTGAATCGCTGTTTTGCCCTTCCCATTTCGATTCCACGCAGCCGGAATTGGCTGTCTCCAACGGAAGGACTGGGAGAAAATGAACACAACTGCATTGATCCGTCCGGCCTGGACGCCGGCGACCATCGCACTGATGGTGATCGGCTTCATGGTGTTCTGGCCGCTCGGCTTCGCCATGCTCGCCTACATCATCTGGGGCGACCGGCTCGACGGCTTCAAGCGTGACGTGAACCGCGCTACCGACGGCATCTTCGCCGGCTGCCGCCGCGGCTCCGACAAGGCCGCGCGCTGGGGCCACGGCTCGTCGCGCACCGGCAACGTCGCCTTCGACGATTGGCGCGAGAAGGAGCTCGACCGCCTGGCCGAGGAACGCCGCAAGCTTGACGAGATGCTGACGGAGTTCGATGAATATGCCCGCGAGCTGCGCCGCGCCAAGGACCAGGACGAGTTTGACCGTTTCATGGCTCAGCGCAACAAGCCGACCGCTCCGACGACGACCACCGGGTCGACGACTTCGAAGCGCGGCAAGGGCTCGAACCTGCTTGACGACTGAGACCCCGCGACAGGTCTCGGCACGATAGGCGGCGTCGCGCGAGCGGCGCCGTTTCTTTTTTGTTCTATCCGTTTTCCTCGAATCGCGTATCGTTCTGCCATGACCATCGGGTTCTTCCGCAATCTGACGAAACCCAAGCCAGCGCCTGTCGTCGAGCGCGAGCATAAAGTCGCCGGTCGCACGCTGCCGCTCAAGATCGTCGAGAACCACAGGGCGCGCCGGTTGACGCTGCGCATCGATTCCGGCGGCCAGGGCCTGCGCATCACCGTGCCGCCGGGCCTGCGCCGCGGCGAGGTGGAGAAATTCCTGGATCGTCATCAGGATTGGCTGGAGCAGCGGCTGGCCAAGGTGCCGACAAGGCCGCAGGTGCGGCCGGGCATCAAGATTCCGGTGCGCGGCGTGGCGCATCGCATCGTCCATGATCCGTCCAAGCGTGGCACCGTCACCATCTCGCGCGACGAGCGCGGCCCGCTGCTCATCGTGCATGGCGAGCGCGTGCACCTGCCGCGCCGCATCGCCGATTATCTGAAGCGCGAGGCCAAGCGCGAGATCGAGAAGCTGGTGGTCAAACACACCGAAGCGCTCGGCAAGCGCGCCAAGGCGATCCGCTTCAAGGACACCTCCAGCCGCTGGGGCTCGTGCACCTCGGAAGGCAATCTATCCTTCTCCTGGCGCATCATGATGGCGCCGGCGCCGGTGATAAACTACCTCGTCGCGCATGAGGTGGCGCATCTGAAAGAGATGAACCACGGCCCGAAATTCTGGAAACTGTGCGAAAAGCTCTGCCCCGACACCGACCGCTGCAAGGACTGGCTGAAGCGCAATGGCGGCGCCCTGCAGGCCATCGTGTTCGATTGACGCTGCGGGCGGCCTTGGGCCGGCCGCTCAGTCATCATTCGCCGCGTTCAGTTCCTCCGGTCGCAACCCCTCGGCGCCATGTTGTGGCCACGGCAGGAAATTGCGGTCGAAGGCGTCACCACCGAAATAATCCAGCGCGCGGTGCGCCTCGGCGCCGTTGAAGGCGGCCTTGTCCATCAGATGCGAGATCACCTCGCGCGCTTGCGCGATCTTCTGCCTGAGTTCGGCAACGGTCTGGTCGGCCATGATTGTCTGCTCCCGCCTGTTGTCCCTCTTTGAAAGGTAGTGCTTTCCGCGGTGGCGGCAACAGCATGCTTTTTCTCGACTCTTCGGCCGTTTCGTGCCAATCCCCGCGCCATGGCGCTCGACATCAAGATCTGCGGGTTGAAGACCGACGAGGCAATGGCCGCGGCGCTGGCTGGCGGCGCCAGCCATGTCGGCTTCATCTTTTTCGCCAAGAGCCCTCGCTATATCGAGCCCGCCGACGCTGGCCGTCTGCGCGAGGCGGCGCGCGGCAAGGCCCTGGCGGTTGCCGTGACCGTCGACGCCGGTGATGCGTTCCTGGATGAGATCGTCGCCAGGATGCAGCCTGATATGCTGCAGCTGCATGGCACCGAAACGCCCGAGCGGGTGGCCGAGGTGAAAGCCCGCTATGGCCTGCCGGTGATGAAGGCATTGTCGATCAGCGAAGGGGCCGATCTGGAGCGGATAAAACCGTTCGTCGGCATCGCCGACCGCTTCCTGTTCGACGCCAAGCCGCCGAAAGGTTCCGAATTGCCGGGCGGCAACGGCGTCGCCTTCGACTGGCATATCCTTGCCGGCCTTGACGCCGGCGTCGATTACATGCTTTCCGGTGGGCTCAACGCCGCCAACATCGGCGATGCCCTGAGATCAGCCAATCCGCCCGGTATCGACATTTCGTCGGGGGTGGAGAGCGCCCCGGGCGTCAAGGAACCGGCGCTGATCGAGCAGTTTTTCCGGGCCGTCAGGGCCGCGCGCGACGACCGCGCCGCCTGAGCAATTCTTGAACCAGGAGATCGGCGATGAACAAGCCGGCTATGCCCAATTCCTTCCGCACCGGGCCCGACGAGCAGGGCATGTTCGGCATCTTCGGCGGCCGCTTCGTCGCTGAGACGCTGATGCCGCTGATCCTCGACCTCGAACGACACTGGAACGAGGCCAAGAATGATCCGGAGTTCAAGGCCGAGCTAACCGCCCTGTCGACCTACTATGCCGGGCGGCCGTCAAAGCTCTATTTCGCCGAAGGCCTCACGAAACATCTCGGCGGCGCCAAGGTCTATTTCAAGCGCGAGGATTTGAACCACACCGGCTCGCACAAGATCAACAATTGCCTCGGCCAGATCCTGCTTGCCAAGCGCATGGGCAAGAAGCGCATCATTGCCGAGACTGGCGCCGGCCAGCATGGCGTTGCCTCCGCCACAGTCGCGGCGCGCTTCGGCTATCCGTGCGTCGTCTACATGGGCGCCACCGACGTCGCCCGCCAGAGCCCCAACGTCTTTCGCATGAAGCTGCTCGGCGCCGAGGTGCGGCCGGTCACCGCCGGCCACGGCACGCTGAAGGACGCCATGAATGAGGCGCTGCGTGATTGGGTGACCAATGTCGAGGACACCTATTACCTGATCGGCACCGCGGCCGGCCCGCATCCCTATCCGGAGCTGGTGCGCGACTTCCAGTCCGTGATCGGCACGGAAGCCCGCGCCCAGATCCTTGAACAGGAAGGCCGGCTGCCCGACACGATCATCGCCGCCGTCGGCGGTGGCTCCAACGCCATCGGCCTGTTCCACCCTTTCCTCGACGACAAGGACGTCCGCATCATCGGCATCGAGGCCGGCGGGCGCGGCCTCGACGGCGTCGAGCATTGCGCCTCGATGAACGCCGGCGCGCCCGGCGTGCTGCATGGCAACCGCACCTATCTTCTGCAAAATTCGGATGGCCAGATCATGGACGGCCATTCGATCTCGGCCGGTCTCGACTATCCGGGCGTCGGGCCGGAGCATTCCTGGCTGCGCGACTCTGGCCGCGTCGAATATGTGCCGATCCTCGACGACGAGGCGTTGGAAGCCTTCCAACTGACGACGCGCGTCGAAGGCATCATCCCGGCGTTGGAATCGGCCCATGCCATCGCCCATGCGATGAAGATTGTGCCGGCCATGGACAAGGACCAGATCGTCATCGTCAACCTGTCCGGCCGCGGCGACAAGGACGTGCACACGGTGGCCAACATGCTGGGCATGGAGATCTGAACATGACGACCCGCATCGACCGCCGCATGGCCAAGTTGAAAGCCGAGGGCCGCCCGGCGCTCGTCACCTATTTCATGGGCGGCGACCCCGACTACGACACTTCCCTCGCCATCATGAAGGCGCTGCCCGGAGCAGGCAGCGACGTCATCGAGCTCGGCATGCCGTTTTCCGATCCAATGGCCGACGGTCCGGCCATCCAGGCGGCGGGCCTGAGAGCCCTCAAGGGCGGCCAGACGCTGGTCAAGACGCTGAGGATGGCGTCGGAATTCCGCGCGAGCGACAATGAGACGCCGATCGTGCTGATGGGCTACTACAACCCGATCTACATCTACGGCGTCGAGCGCTTCCTCACCGACGCCAAGGCGAGCGGCATCGACGGGCTGATCGTCGTCGACCTGCCGCCGGAAATGGACGAGGAACTCTGCATCCCGGCGCTGAAAGCCGGCATCAACTTCATCCGCCTGGCGACGCCGACCACCGACGACAGGCGCCTGCCCAAGGTGTTGGAGAACACCTCCGGCTTCGTCTATTACGTCTCGATGACCGGCATCACCGGCTCCGCGCTCGCCGACACCGCCAAGGTGGCGGCGGCGGTCAAGCGCATCAAGGGTCACACCGAGCTGCCGGTCTGCGTCGGCTTCGGCGTCAAGACCGCCGAGCAGGCGCGCACCATCGGCGCCTCGGCCGACGGCGTCGTCGTCGGCACCGCCATCGTCAACGCGGTCGCCAACGTGCTGGGGCCGAAGGGCGAAAAGACCGCCGATCCGGCCGAGGCGGTGGCTACTTTGGTCAGCGGCCTTGCCCAGGGCGTCCGCTCGGCCCGCCTTGCCGCCGCCGAATAGTTTTCCTACCTCTTCCTCGTCAGGACGGGAGCCGAAGCGATGAACTGGATCACCAATTACGTTCGCCCGAAGATCAATTCGATGCTCGGCCGGCGCACCGACATGCCCGAGAATCTCTGGATCAAGGATCCCGAGACCGGCGAGATGGTGTTCCATAAGGATCTCGAATCCAACCAGTTCGTCATCCCGTCCTCCGGCCATCACATGAAGATCTCGGCCAAGGAGCGGCTGAAGTATTTCTTCGACGACGGCAAATACGAGACGCTGGAAAATCCCAAGGTCGTGCAGGACCCGCTGAAATTCCGCGACGAGAAGCGCTACACCGACCGGCTGAAGGACGCCAAGGCCAAGACCGGGCTGGAGGATGCGATCGTCAATGCGCTGGGCAGCATCGAAGGCCTGCCGGTGGTGGTGACCGTGCAGGACTTCGCCTTCATGGGCGGCTCGCTCGGCATGGCCGCCGGCGACGCCATCGTCCATGCGTTCGAGGTTGCCCTGCAGCGCAGGCGGCCGCTGATCCTGTTCGCGGCCTCCGGCGGCGCCCGCATGCAGGAAGGCATCCTTTCACTGATGCAATTGCCGCGCACCACGGTCGGCGTCGACCGACTGAAGGAAGCCGGCCTGCCCTATATCGTCGTGCTGACCAACCCGACGACCGGCGGCGTCACCGCCTCCTATGCCATGCTGGGCGACGTCCACATCGCCGAGCCCGGTGCGCTGATCGGCTTCGCCGGGCCGCGCGTCATCGAGCAGACCATCCGCGAAAAACTGCCCGACGGCTTCCAGCGCTCCGAATATCTGATGGAGCACGGCATGGTCGACATGGTGGTGTCGAGGCTGGAGATGCGCCAGACCATCGCGCGGCTTCTGAAGATGCTGCTCAAGATGCCGCAGGCAGACAAGCCGCTCGAGCCCGAGATCCTGCCGCCGGCGCTCGCCCAGCCGGAAGCGCGACCGCAGGCGTGACGCGACACTGAACGCCGCGAGGCGCGATTGCGCGCACCGTCCGGTGCTGTAGCTTTTTGATTTGCGCATGATCCTTTCCGAAACCGATTTCCGGTTTCGGGGTCATGCGCTAGGATTCGTCCATGACAACGCTTGCCGCCGACCGCGAAATCGAAAGCCTGATGGCGCTTCACCCGAAGGGCTTCGACCTTTCGCTCGACCGCATCACGCGGCTGCTCGAACGTCTCGGCAATCCGCAGGAGTTGATCCCGCCGGCAATCCACATTGC
>NZ_RZOT01000359.1:0-6289 GCF_003999085.1 Mesorhizobium sp. M4A.F.Ca.ET.090.04.2.1 | reverse complement strand
CGCATATCGCATCCGCGCCCGGCGTGCCGCTCAACTTCGCTTCCAGACCCCAAAGAGCACAGTCTACGGCGTTTCGCGCCGCGCCCGCCGGCATGGCGGTGAGCAGGGCTGCCCGGTCGATGCCGTCGGCAATCCGGCCGCGCATCTCCTCGATTGCGGCGCGGACGCCCTCCATGGTTTCGCCATAGCGCTTGTAAGGGACGCATTCGCCGCGCCCGGCATGGCGGCCTTCGCTGATGGTTAAGGTGATGACCTCGGCTTCTGTCTTCGAGCCGCGCGAGATGGTGAAGGAGCCGGCAATGGGGAAACGCTCGGATTCGACCGAAATGACACGCGCCATATTTTTCTTCTCAGGCTGTGCGACAACGCGGCGCCGGCAAATGACAGGCCGGTTCCGGCAGGCTAAACAGGACGCCATGTTGACCATCCGCAAACGCGACGCAAGCGGCACGGCCGCCAAGGAGCCAAACGGCCAGCCGCGCATTGCCGTTGGCGAGGAGGGTGGCGTTCTCGGCTGCGCTTTCTCGGGAAGCTGGACGACGCGCACCGTAGCGCTGGTCGACGCCGAGATGCGAAAAATAGAAAAGCGCAGTGGTGTCAAAAGCTTAGCGCTCGATCTTTCACAAATAGAGAAGATGGACACCGCCGGTGCCTGGCTGATCGACCGCCTGGTCAGCGCATTCGAGAAGAAGGGCGTCGAAGTTCAGATCCAGGGGCAGAGCGAGATCGCCGAGATCCTGCTCGGCGCCGTTGGCGACGCTGTCAGGCGCGAGCCCGAATCGGGTCCTGCCGGTCCGCCCAACATCATTATCCGCGGGCTGGAGGCGGTCGGCCGGCGCGTCTATGAGATGCGCGACGATTTCCTGGCCTCGATGAACATCCTGGGCGCCACCATCCGCGGCGCGCAGATGAAGCTTGGCCGCGGCCATGCCGTCAACCCGGCCGCCATCTTCAACCAGATCGACCGCATGGGCGTCGGCGCCATCCCGGTGGTGGTGCTGATGTCGGCCATCGTCGGCGCCATCGTTGCCCAGCAGGGCGCCTATCAGCTCAGCTATTTCGGCGCCGACATCTTCGTCGTCGACCTCGTCGGCGTGCTGATCCTGCGCGAACTCGGCGTGCTGATGACTGCGATCATGATCGCCGGCCGCTCCGGCAGCGCCATCACCGCCGAGATCGGCTCCATGAAGATGCGCGAGGAGGTCGACGCGCTCAAGGTCATCGGCCTGAACCCGATCGGCGTGCTGGTGTTTCCGCGCCTGGTCGCGCTGGTCATCGCGCTGCCGTGTCTCACGATCATCGCCAATTTTGCCGCCCTCGGCGGCGGCATCGTCGCCGCCTGGCTCTATTCCGACATTCCCCCGGCCGCCTTCATCGACCGGCTGCGCGTCGCCATCGATCTCAGCACCATCTTCGCAGGCCTGATCAAGGCGCCGTTCATGGCCATGATCATCGGCACCATTGCTTCCGTCGAAGGCATGAAAGTCGGCGGCAGCGCCGAATCGCTTGGCCAGCACGTAACCGCCTCCGTGGTGAAATCGATCTTCGTCGTCATCATCCTCGACGGTCTTTTTGCCATGTTCTACGCCGCGATAGAGTTCTGACATGGCGACGCGAAACGGCACCGAGGCCAAGGAAACCACCGAAAGCGAGATCGTGCTGTCCGTTCGCGACGTCACCGTCGCCCTGGATGACAAGGTGATCCTCGACAAACTGTCGCTCGACATCACCCGCGGCGAGATCCTTGGCTTCGTTGGCGCCTCGGGCGCCGGCAAATCGGTGCTGTTGCGCACCATCCTCGGCCTGCTGCACAAGCAGTCGGGCACGATCAAGCTGTTCGGCGTCGATGTCGAGAAGGCGAGCGACATTGAGCGCCTGCGCATCGATATGCGCCTTGGTGTGCTGTTCCAGCACGGCGCGCTGTTCTCGGCGCTGACAGTGCAGGAGAACGTGCAGGTGCCGATGCGCGAATACCTCGACCTGCCGAAGAAGCTGATGGACGAACTGGCGCTGCTGAAGATCGAGCTTGTCGGGCTGCCGCCTGACGCGGCGCAGAAATTCCCGTCCGAATTGTCCGGCGGCATGATCAAGCGGGCGGCACTGGCGCGCGCGCTGGCGCTCGATCCGGACATCGTCTTCCTCGACGAGCCGACATCCGGCCTCGATCCGATCAGCGCCGCCGAATTCGACGAGCTGGTGGTCAAGCTGCGCGATACGATGGATCTCACCGTCTACATGGTCACGCATGATCTCGACACGCTGTTCACCGCTTGCGACCGCGTGGCGGTGCTCGGCAAGAAGAAGGTACTGGTCGAAGGCACGATCGACGACATGCTGAAAAGCGAGGAGCCGTGGGTGAAATCCTATTTTCGCGGAAAACGTGCACGGCAACTTGATCTTGCGGCGCGCGCATAGCCATAAGTGGGGCAATGGAAACAAGAGCCAACTACGTCATTGTCGGCATCTTCACGCTGGCCGCGATCCTGGCGGCCTTCGCCTTCGTTTATTGGACGGCGGCGATCGGCGACAAGGGCGAGACGACGCTGCTTCGTGTGCGCATCCCAGGCTCGGCGTCCGGCCTCGGCCGCGGCAGTTTCGTGCTCTTCAACGGCGTCAAGGTGGGTGATGTCAGGCGCGTCTACATCGACGTCGACAATCCGACTGTCGCGATCGCCGACACCGAGATCGACCGGATGACGCCGATCACCAAGTCGACGCAGGCCGATATCGGGCTGGCCGGTCTCACCGGCCAGGCCAATATCGAGCTCAAGGGCGCCGATCCCAAGGAGGTGAAACTTCTTGACCAGGCCGAGAAGGAAGGCAGGGTCGCCGAGATCGTCGCCAATCCCTCCGCCGTCACCAATCTCCTGCAGACCGCGCAGAACATCTTCACCCGTGCCGACAAGGTGCTTTCGGATCTCGAAGGCTTCACCCACGACGTGCGCGGGCCACTGACCGATACGGTCAAGAACGTCCAGACCTTCTCCGATGCGCTCGCCAGGAATTCCGACGGCATCGACAAGTTCCTGTCCAGCGTGAGTTCGCTCTCGGATGAGTTGAAAGGAGTTTCGGGCAAGCTCGACGGCACGTTGAAGGCCGCCGAGGGCCTGCTCAACGCCGTCGACAAGGACCAGATCAAGAGCATCGTCGCCAACGTCGACACGGTGACCGGCAATCTGAAGGAAACCTCCAAGCAGTTCGATACCGTCATCAACAACGTCAACACGGCGGTCGGCTCGATCAACGACTTCGCCCAGAAGACGCAAGGCACGCTGGACAAGGTCAACGGCGTGCTCGATGGCATCGATCCGGCCGAGGTGCGCACGGCGCTGGCCAACATCCAGAAGGCCAGCGACAAAGCCAATCAGGCCGCCGCCGACATCGCCAAGGTCACGAACAAATTCGCCAACCGCGCCGACGACATCGACGACACCATCAAGGACGCCAGGCAGCTGGCGCACCGGCTCAATGACGCTTCGGAGCGCGTCGACGGCATCCTGGCCAAGGTCGACAAGCTGCTCGGCTCGGGTGAGGCGAACGGCGTCATGGCGGACGCCCGCGACACGCTGAAGTCGTTCAAGCAGGTCGCCGACACGCTGAATGCGCGGCTCGGCACCATCACCGACAACCTGGCCCGCTTCTCGGGCCAAGGCCTGCAGAATGTCGAGGCGCTGGTCCAGGACAGCCGCCGCTCGATCAACCGCATCGAGGAAGCGGTGACCGACCTCAGCCGCAATCCGCAGCGCATCCTGTCGGGCGGCGAGGGCGAGGTCCGGCAATATGACGGCAGGGTGCGGCGTTGACTTCGATCTTCGCCCGCCTCAAGAACAGAAAAGACCGCAATTGCGGGTTGATCTTACGATCTGGGGACAACGGGGCTCGCGCGTGACGTCGGTTTGGGCAAGGTCGGTTGGGATGACATCGGCTGCGGCGCTGCTTGCGCTCTCGCTGGCCGGCTGCGCGGCGCTCGGCGCCAAGCCGGCGCCGCTCGACACGTTCGAGCTGTCGGCGCCGTCGATCGACGTACGTGGCCACAGCCGCCGGCAGATCCTGATCACTGAGCCGTCGGCGCTCAAGGCGCTGGACAGCCAGAACATCGTCATCAGGCCATCCGATCTGTCGATCCAGTACCTGAAGGGGGCGCAGTGGGCCGACCGCTTGCCGCTGATCGTGCAGGCCAGGCTCGCGGAAACCTTCCAGCGATCCGGCAGCTTTGCCGGCGTCGGCAAGCCGGGCGAGGGGCTGGCGATCGACTATCGGATCATCGTCGAGGTCCGGACCTTCGAAGTGCGCGTCAATGGCGGCGAGCATGCCGAGGTCGAGCTGTTCGTGCGCCTCCTCAACGACCGCAATGGCGAGGTGCGCGCCGCCAAGAGCTTTACGGCGAGCGCGCCGGTCTCGGGCGGCGGCAACGCCGCTTACGTCAGCGCGCTGGACAGCGCCTTCGGCCAGGCCGCCAAGGACATTGTGCGCTGGACGGATTCGCTGATCTGACGATTCGGTCGGGGCACTGCACACGCCCGGCGGGGCATTGCTTCGATATCATCAAGCACAAAAAAAGCGGGCCATGGCCCGCTTTTTTCTTTTCCTGACGAAGCCGCTCAGTGCAGGCGGCCGCTGGCATGGGCCAGCATGGTGTAGACCTTGCCGGTGTCCGAGGTCAGGTAGGTCTGCGCCATGATGTTGTCGCGGTCGTTGCGCGACACGTCCTTGAGCAGCTTCTCGAAATCGTCGCAGTAGCGGTCGACGGCGGCGCGGAACTCCGCCTCGGCTTGGTACTTGCGGCGGATCTCGTCGAAGGTTTGCTGGCCCTTCAGCGTGTAGAGGCGCCGCGTGAACACGTCACGCTCGCCGCGCCGGTAGCGGTTCCACAGCTCGATCGAGGCGTCGTGGTCGATGGCGCGCGCGATGTCGACCGACAGCGAGTTAAGCGATTCCACGACATGCAGCGGCGAACGCTGGGCCGGAGCCGGACGCGGCGCTTCCGCCGGCGCCGCCGGCCTCAGCTCCTCTTCACGAGACGCCCCGGTCAGGAGATCGCGCACCCAGCCGCCTTGCGGCGTGCGGCCATTGGGCTCGCGGCGCGGGGCCGCTTCGGCCGGACGCTCGAGGTCGAGCGTGCCGCGCAAGGTCGTTTCACCCAGCGGCGCCTGCGGAGCCCGGCGCTCGGGCTGCTGCTGCTGCTGAGCCGGCGGCCGGCGCGGCGGCTCGGCCGGACGGGCCGGCGCCTGAGGAGCGGGGCGCAGGCTGCGCGGCTCCGAGGAGTCGCTGCCGCTGCGGCCGGACTTCGCGACGATGTCGGAGAGCTCCTTGAGCGCGTTGATCTGCTCGGAAACGGCCCGACGTATGGCCGAGGTCGATTCCTTGGCCTCTTCCGGCATCTCGATGACGCCCTTCTTGAGCTCGGCACGCGTCAGGTCGAGCTCGCTCTTGATCGAACCGGCGGTGCGCCGCATCTCCTCGGTCGCGTCGGCGAAACGCTTGGTCGCCGATTCGACCACCTCGGCGATGGCGGTGCGGATCTTTTCCGCCGATTCCATAGTCCGTCCCTCGGCGTTCTGCATCGTCTGGCCGACCAGGTTCTCGAACGAACGCATGACCTTTTCGAGGTCCTCCGACTTCTTGACCAGGCCGACCGCGAGGTCGTCCAGCGACGACTGCCGTTCCAGCGTGTGCTCGAGATTGCTCTGCGCGGAACTGAGCAGGTCCGAGGCGCTGGAGAGCAACCGGCTGTGCTCGTCGAACTTGGTAGCGATCGATGCGACCTCGCGCAGCGTGGCCGACGACAGGTCGGTGAGCCGGGTCGTATTGGAATCGACCAGGCGCGCCGAGCTGGCGAACGTCTGCGCGGCCTTCTCCGTGGTCGTCGCGAAGCTCTGCGTGCTTCCGGTGAGCCGCTCCTCGACATGGCCGAGATTGACCGCCGCCTGATCGATCAGCTGACCGAGCTGGGCGCTGGAGGTGCTCAGGCGGCCGATGAGCTCGGCGACGCTGTCGGCGAGCGTCGAGCGCGCGCCCTCGACGGCCGAGAGGGTCTCGGCCGTGCGGCTGGCGAGCGCGTTGACGAGCGCTGCGTTTTCGCTGCGCAGCTTCTCGGTCGCCCGCTCGGTAACCTCTTCCATGCTCCGCTGCAGCTCCGAGCCACCCTGGGCGAAGCGCTCGACCAGTGGCTTGGCCGTCTCGTCGAGGATCCTCGACATCTCGGCCGAGCGCGCCGCGAGCATCGTGTTGAGCTCGCGGGTGTTGGCGCCGATTGTCTTGGCGGCGTCGTTGGTGCTCTGGCCGATAT
>NZ_RZOT01000358.1:0-6291 GCF_003999085.1 Mesorhizobium sp. M4A.F.Ca.ET.090.04.2.1 | reverse complement strand
CTTTGGGGGCCCGATTGGATATTTTGGCGTGACTTTGAAGACGATTTGCATTCTTGCGCTTGCATTGCTGGTGGCCGGCTGCGGCGGCCGTAAAGCCGAGGAAATCCTCGGCAGTGCCGTTATGGCTACGCCGGTGACAGAAATCGCCGGCAACCACTCGATCTTCATCGCCACGACGCGCAAGCGTTCCGACGACCCGAACAAGGTCTTCGACGGCGAGCGCTCGGCGACGCTGAACTACGCCCGCGTCAACGTCACGGTTCCGCCGGTCCACGAGACGGGCCAGATCGAGCGACGCTCGCGCGGCAAGTCGGACGATCCCACCAAATATTTCATGGCCTCCGAGCTGGTCGGCTACGACACGCAGCCCAAATTCTCCAGCGCGCTCAACGCCGACATTGCAGCGCGCGGCGGTCGTGTCATGGTCTTCGTCCACGGCTACAACACCGGCTTCGACGACGCGGTCTATCGCCTGACGCAGATCGTCCACGATTCCGGCTACCCGGGCACGCCGGTGCTGTTCTCCTGGGCCTCGGGCGCCAAGACCACCGACTATGTCTACGATAAGGAAAGCGCCAGCGCCGCACGCGACCAGCTTGAGGTGACGCTGCGCATGCTCGCCCAGACCGGCGCGCGGCGCATCGACATCGTCGCTCATTCGATGGGAACCTGGGTGACCATGGAAACGCTGCGCCAGCTCGCCATCACCGGCGACCGCGACCTCGGCGGCAAGCTGGGCGACGTGGTGTTGGCCTCTCCCGACATCGACGTGGATGTCTTCAAGAGTCAGATGCGCCGCTACGGCAAGCCGGACAAGCCCTTCATCCTGCTCCTGTCCGACGACGACCGCGCGCTGCGGCTTTCCGGCCTGATCGCCGGCTCGCGCCCGCGCGTCGGCGACTACAAGGACGCGGCCGACCTCGCCACCTATGGCGTGACGGTCGTCGACCTCTCCAGTGCCAAGGGATCGGACAGCTTCAACCACACCAAGTTCGCCGACAATCCGGTGCTGGTTAAGATGATTGGCCAGCGGCTGCGCGAGGATGACGGCTTCGCCAGTGATCAGGCTGTAACCGACCGCATCAGCCAACTCGGACAGTAAGGGTAGGCCGTATCCGATCAGGATTGCCCACCATCCGTCAATTTTGAACTGGACCCGGCCGTGCTGCGGCCTTATCGAAATATCAATTGACGTCGCGGGATCGACGTCGTGCTTCGCGAGAGCCGCGTGATCGTGCGTTCGAACACTATTCTCGTCGCTGCCTTGGCACTGCTCGTTGCGGGCTGCGCCGGCCCGAATACGCATGACCTGCTCAACAAGACGACGGTTACGGTGCCGGGTTCCGACATTGCCGCGACGCACGAGATCTTCGTCGCCACCACCCGCCAGCAGGCGACGAAAGACCCAAGGCAGGTGTTCGACGGAGACCGCTCGCTGACCACCAGCTACGCCCGCGTCGACGTCACCGTCCCCAAGGTGCACCAGGTCGGCGCCATCGAACGCGCCAAGGGTTCGGCCGACAGCAACCCGGCCAAGCAGTTCACCGCCACCGAGGTCGTTCACTATGGGGACCAGCAGCAATTCGCCAAGGCCGTCGGCGCCAACATCGCCATAAGCGGCGACCGCGCTTTGGTCTTCGTGCACGGCTTCAACAACGGCTTCGACGATGGCGTCTTCCGGCTGACCCAGATCGCGCACGACACGAAATATCCAGGCACGCCGGTGCTGTTTTCCTGGGCGTCGAGCGGCAAGACGACCGGCTATATCTACGACAAGGACAGCTCCACAGCCGCGCGCGACGACCTCGAGGCGACGCTGCGGATGCTGGCCAAGACCCACGTCAAGAGCATCGATATCATCGCCCATTCGATGGGAACGTGGCTGACGATGGAGGCGCTGCGCCAGCTCGCCATCACCGGCGACCGCGATCTCGGCGGCAAGATCGGCTATGTCATCCTGGCCTCGCCGGACATCGACGTCGACGTCTTCAAGAAGCAGATGATCCGCTACGGCAAGCCCGACAAGCCCTTCGCCATCCTGCTTTCGGGAGACGACCGCGCGCTGAAGCTGTCTTCCCTGATTTCCGGCGACAAGCCGCGCGTCGGCGACTACGGCAATGCCGCCGACCTTGCCAGCTATGGCGTGGTCGTGGCGGATCTGACCAACACCAAGGGCGGCGACCGTTTGAACCATGCCAAGTTCGCGGACAATCCGATGCTGGTGCAACTGCTCGGCGACCGACTGCGTACACCAGCTGCCCTGCGATCGAACGAACCCAACTCGGCCGAGTTTGACAATATCGGCCAAGGCATTGGAAAGGCCGTGGGATCGGTCGCCGAAGTGGTCATCACCACGCCGTTCAAGGTGCTGACCATCGCCACTGGCGGATAGGCAAAGCGCGTCGGTCGATCAGAGAAACAGGTCGACTTTCTGGAACGTCGTCACGTCGATCAGGCCGACATCGGAAATCCTTAGTTCGGGGATGACCACCAGCGCCAGCAGCGAGTGCTGCATGTAGGCATTGTTCAGCGAACAGCCCATCTTGCGCATCGCCTCCGTTAACTGCTCGGCCTTGGCCGCGACGATCTCGGCACGCTCGTCCGACATCAGCCCGGCGATCGGCATCTCAACCAGCGCCAGTTCCTTGCCCTTTGAGAACAGCACGACGCCGCCGCCGACCTGACCCAGCCGGTTGACGGCCAGCGCCATATCCCGCTTGCTGGTGCCGACGGCGATGATGTGGTGGGCGTCATGCGCCACGCTCGACGCCATCGCGCAGTCCTCCATGTAGCCGAAACCGGAGACGAAGGCATTGGTGACACCGCCGGTGCCGCGGTGGCGCTCAACCAGCGCGATCTGGCACACATCGTTGCGACGGTCCATGCCGACCAGCCCGTCCTCGACCGGCAGGTCGGCCTCCAGCGCGCGCGTCGGCGCCTGGTTCTCGATCACGCCGATGACGCGCACGCGCACCTCGTTGGCGCCCTTCGGCGCCGCCACGTCGAAATCGCCGGCCTTGAGCTTCCTGCCGAGCTTGACCGTGTTCTTCGCTGTCTTCGGATAGTCGTAGGCCGGGATGTCGATGTCGAGCTTGCCGCCCTTGGCCAGCCTGACGCCGCGAGCATAGACCTCGTCGATGGTCATTGCCGCCAGATCGGAGACAATCAGCAGGTCGGCAAGCCGCCCCGGCGCGATCGAGCCGATCTCGCGCTCCAGTCTGAAATGCTGCGCGGTATTGAGCGTCGCCATCTGGATCGCCGTCACCGGCTTCAAACCCTGGCCGATGGCGTGGCGGACCACCCGGTCCATATGGCCTTCATGGACCAGCGTGCCGGAATGGCTGTCGTCGGTGCACAGCATGAAGTTGCGCGGGTCGAGCCCGCTCTCCGTCACCGCCTTGATCTGCGAAGCGACGTCATACCAGGCCGAGCCCAGTCTCAACATCGCCTTCATACCCTGGCGCACCCGCGCGATCGCATCTTCGGCTCGTGTGCCTTCATGATCGTCCTCCGGACCGCCGGCGACATAGCCGTGGAACGGCAGGCCGAGGTCACGCGAGGCATAGTGCCCGCCGACCGTCTTGCCGGCCTTCACCGTGGCGGCGATCTCGCCCGACATGACAGGGTCGTTGGCGGCGACGCCCGGGAAATTCATTACTTCGCCGAGCCCGATGATGTTCTCCCAGGTCATCGCCTCGGCGACATCGGCGACCGTCAGCTCGGCGCCGGCATGTTCCAGCCCAGGCGCCGAAGGCACGCAGGACGGCATCTGCACATGCACGTTGATCGGCATGGCGACGGCCTCGTCATGCATCAGCCGCACGCCGGCCAGGCCCAGCACATTTGCGATCTCGTGCGGGTCGATGAACATCGAGGTGGTGCCGTGCGGAATCACGGCACGGCAGAACTCGGTCACCGTCACCATGCCGCTCTCGACATGCATGTGCGCGTCGCAAAGGCCGGGCACCAGATAGCGCCCACCGGCATCAACCACCTTGGTGCCTAGCCCGATGGCGTGGCCGGCATTCGGCCCGCAATAGGCGAAGCGCCCGCCGGCGATGGCGATGTCGGTGCCAGCGACGATCTCGCCTGAATGAACATTCACCCAACGGCCGTTGCGGATGACGAGATCGGCGGGTTTGCGCCCCATCGCGACATCGACGAGATGCGTCGCCACTTCCGCCCAGGGTTTGGGCTTTGCGGCGTTGGCGGTTTTGGCATTTGTCATCGGCAAGTCCTCTGCTGCCGCCAGTCTGGCAAAAGTCGGAGCAAGGAACCAGAGCCGTCTGCATGGGGTCCTGCAGCAGACCGCAATTGTTGACTATTTCACGCAAAAGGCGATGCTGCTCATCCGGCCTCAACCTAAGAGGGGAATGATGACCCGTTTCTGGAAAGCATTTGCCGCCGCCATTCTGCTCCTCGCATCAACCGGGTCTGTATCCGCCGAGGAACGCTGGCAGACCTTGCCGGAACCTGCGGCGATGCCCAAGCCCGAGCAAAGCGGCTATGCGCCGGTCAACGGCATCCAGATGTACTATACTGTGTTCGGCGCGGGCGACCCGGTGCTGCTCATCCATGGCGGCCTTGGCCACGCCGACATCTGGGCGAGCCAGGTGGCGACGCTTGCCAAAACGCACAAGGTCATTGTCGCTGACAGCCGCGGCCATGGCCGCTCCACCCGCACGGAGCAGCCCTATGGCTACGACCTGATGGCGTCGGACTATCTGGCGCTGCTCGACTACCTGAAGATCGACAAGACCGCGCTTGTCGGCTGGAGCGATGGCGGCATTATCGGTATCGACATCGCGCTGCATCATCCGGAACGGCTGACAAGGCTCTTTGCGCAGGCGGCGAATGTCACCACCGATGGCGTCGATCCGGGCGTGATGACCAACAAGACCTTTGCGGCCTACATCGAGCGCTCTGGGCTCGACTACAAGAAGATGTCGAAGACACCGGACCAGTATGACGCCTTCGTGGCCCAGATCAGCCACATGTGGGAGAGCGAGCCGGCGTGGACCAAGGAACAACTCGGCAAGATTACCACGCCGACGGCGATCGTCGCCGGCGACCATGACGAGGCGATCAAACGCGAGCACACCGAATACATGGCCTCGGTCATTCCTGGTGCGAAGCTGATCATCCTGCCCAACGCCAGCCATTTCGCCATGCTCCAGGCGCCGGACGAATACAGCAAGGCGGCGCTGGATTTCATCGACGCCAAATAGCCAGCGAGCCGGAATGTTCGTCGGTCGCTGACGATCATTCGGATTGGCGGAAAATGGCAGGGACGATCAGGTTCGCAATCTTCGCAGTGACGGCCGGCCTTGCCGGACTGGCATTCTTTACCTCGCATTCGTTCTGGACATGGGCCGCGCCTATCCTGATTTTCATCGCCGGCTCCGTGCTGGCCAAGTTCGCCTTCAACCGTCTGGCGTCGCCTCTCGAAAAACAGCGCGACCTGGAGGATCGGGTGCGCGACCCGCCGGCGTAAACCGTTGTTGAATGAAGCCAATTCCGTTTTGCGGCGAATAAGGCTAGGTTGTACCAGGGAGTCTTTCGAAACCGCCATTTCGGAGAACTCGATGCGTAGATTGACGCTCGCCAGTGCCGGTTTACTTGCGCTGCTGTCCGGGTCGGCCCAGGCGGCGGACTTGGGCGCCGATCTGCCAATGACCGCCCCGGGGTTCGACTGGACTGGCTACTATGCCGGCCTGCAGGGCGGCTACGGCTGGGGAAGCTCCGACATGAGTTCGACCGGTGGCGCGCCGTTTTCCGCCTCGCCGGATCTCAATGGCGGGTTCATCGGCGGCCACGTCGCCGGCCTCTGGCAGTTCGACCAGGCGGTTCTCGGCGCCCAGGCCGACCTCAACTATTCCTCGGTCAACGGCGCGGCGGACCTCGGTCTCGGAGATTCTGCCGGCGCCGAGATAAAATGGTTCGGCTCCGTCGACGCCAAGGCCGGCTACGCCATGGACCGCGTGTTGGTCTACGGCATCGGCGGCATCGCCTTTGCCGGCATCGAAGCGTCACGCAATGGCGTTGCAGACACGCGGACAGATGTCGGCTGGACGCTCGGTGCCGGCGTCGACTTTGCCCTCACGGACAAATTCGTCGTTGGCGCCCAATACCGGTACTACGATTTCCGTTCGGAACATTTCGACATTCCGGACGACCGCGATCAGGACGTCAAGCTCCACACCCTGGGAGTGAATTTGAGCTACAAATTCTGATCGCGGCCGGCTTGTTGCGCCCGGAAATGGGGTGGCCGGCGCCCGCAGGGGGCGGGGG
>NZ_RZOT01000357.1:0-6333 GCF_003999085.1 Mesorhizobium sp. M4A.F.Ca.ET.090.04.2.1 | reverse complement strand
GGCTCGGCACCGTGCCGAAGCTGGTGGGGGAGGGGCTCGACATCTACTCCGGCCGCTTGCCACTGGCCGAGGCGGTGGCGCGCATCGAGACCGTCTACAAGCCCTATCACGAGACGCTGAAACGGCTGTTGACAAGAACCCATGCCAGGTTCGGCTATGCGGTGCTGATCGACTGCCATTCGATGCCGGCCAGCATAAGGGTCGGCGACAATGGCGTGCGGCCGGATTTCATCATTGGCGACCGTTTCGGGATTTCCGCAACGGCGGCGCTGACCGAGACGGCGATCGCCCTGCTCACCGGCATGGGCTACACGGTGGCCCACAACAAGCCCTATGCCGGGGGCTTCATCACCGAGCATTACGGCCGTCCGGCGCGCCATCTGCATGCGCTGCAGATCGAGGTCAATCGCGGGCTCTACATGAACGAGCGGACGTTCCAGAAATCGCCCGGCTTCGACGCGCTTGCCGACGACCTCACGCGCTTCTCGGCCGATCTGATGGCGATGCCGGACCATCATTTCGTCGATCTGCCGCTGGCCGCCGAGTAACGCCGGCACACCCGATCAGCGCCGCGAGCCGCGTGAAAAAAAGACCGCATCGTTTTCACGACACGGTCGAAGTCTAGGGAGGAAACGCCCAAGGAGGGCATGGACAGGAAAACCTGTCCGAGAACAAATCTATTGTGCGATGCACAAATGTCAATCGACTTCAGGCTTTTTTAATTCACTCTGATTGGGAAATTGCGTTTCGGTGGCGTTTGCGTGACATTCAGGCAACAGTTGCCGCGGTGCTAAATGATCCATGCCCCTTGTTCAGGCAGGAAATCATCGGCAAAGCACGGCATGCTGCAACGCGGGAGAATCAGTTGGACATCAGCATCGACTTCATGCGGCGCATCGCGCATGCCGCCGCCGCCGAGACCTTGCCGCGCTTCCGCAGCCAGGGCGCGGTCGTCAACAAGGAGGCGGGTAGCTTCGATCCGGTCACCGAGGCCGACCGCGAGGCCGAGCGGGTGATCCGGGCGCTGATATCGACGGAGTATCCCGAGCACGGCATTCTCGGCGAGGAGCACGGCAGCTCGAACATCTCCAGCCGGCATGTCTGGGTGATCGATCCGATCGACGGCACGCGCGCCTTCATCTCCGGCCTGCCGGTCTGGGGAACGCTGGTCGGATTGACGGTCGACGGCGAGGCCGTCGCCGGGCTGATGTCGCAGCCTTTCACCGGTGAGCTGTTCTATGCCAACGCATCCGGGTCCCACTATGAAGGTCCTGGCGGGCCGCGCAAGCTTGCGACGCGCAAGACCACCGACCTCGCCAGGGCGACGCTGTTCACCACCACGCCGGCGCTGTTTAAGGGCGAGGCGCGCTCGCGCTACGATCAGTTCGAAAAGCAGGTCCAGCTCGCCCGCTACGGCACCGATTGCTATGCCTTCGCCATGGTCGCGGCGGGAAGCGTCGACATCGTCGCCGATCCCGGGCTGAAACCCTACGATATCGTGGCGCTGATCCCGATCATCGAGAAGGCGGGCGGCGTCGTCACCACGTTCGAGGGCGGTCCGGCGGAGAAGGGCGGGGATATCCTGGCGGCGGCGACGCCTGAGCTGCACGCGGCGGCGATGGCTGCTCTGCGCGGCTGAGCCCCGCGATCGGTCCCTGGGGCGCGGCCAAGGATGCCGATCCTGGCAGCAGGCTGTCAGCCCGGTGGCCGTGCACCGGTCAGGGCGCGTCGCCGGTTCCGGGAATGAAGGCGTCGAAGGCGGCGAGGAGTTGCTCGCGATAGAGGTCTTTCTCCTGCAGGATCTCATGGTGGGCGCCGTCGATCATCAGCAGTGAGCCAAGGCGCAGGCGCCTGGCGTAGGCTTCCACCGCCTTGGTCGAGACGACCTGGTCGGCACCGGCGGCGATCACCAGCATCGGAACCTGGATCGCGCTCATGAAGTCCGGATCGCTGATCGTCTCGGACGCCTCGGCCGCAGCCTTCAGCCAGCGGATCGTCGGTCCGCCAAGCGCCAGCTGCGGCCAGGCTTCGTAGATGCCGGTGTTGCGCCGGTAACGCACGGGATCCGACGTCACCTTGTTGAGCTCAAACGGCGTCGTCTCCTTCGGCCGCGGTCCGATGGCGGCATAGAGCCGGCCAAGGCCGATCGCGCAGAACGCCGCGCAGACGCGGCGGACCGTGCTTATCGAGACAGGCAAATCGGGCAAGGTCAGGAAAGGCGCAATCAGCACCATGCGCCGCACCCGGTTGACCATCGACGGCGAAGCGAGCAGCGCGACCACCGCTCCGGCCGAATGGGCGAGGATGTAGTATGGTCCGCGACAGTCGGGCAGCACCACCTCCTCGAAGAACTGCTCGAGATCGCTGGCGTAGTCGCGGAAGCTGCGGACATAACCACGCTGCGGGTCGCCGGTCAGCCGGTCGGAAGCACCCTGGCCGCGCCAGTCGAGCGTTGCGACGCTGAAGCCGCGGCCGCAAAGATCGCGGATGGTCTCGAAATATTTCTCGGCGCACTCGTTGCGGCCGGTGAGCAGGACCACGGTGCCCTTGAGAGGGCGGGTGGTGGCGGCAAAGACGCCGTAGCGGATCTTCTTGCGGTCACGCGTGGTGAAGAAGCCGCCGGCGGCATTTTCCGGCGGCGGATTGTCCGGCGTCTGATAAAAAAGGTCCGTCATTCGGCGTTTCGTTCTTTGCTCTGCCGCCGCGGCTGGCGAGGTGTCGCACGGTGATAGACGGCCATGCGCCAAAAGCAAAGGCGTCGCGGAGATGGTGGAAGGCCAACCAACGAGGCCGGAAGCAGCCTTTGGCTGCTTCCGGCCCTTGTCGATCCGGGAGGAAGGGACGTTAACACCCGGCTCGGCCTCGTCGCGGCGTCTGTTGGGCGCGCCGCCTGGTCCTTGATCCTGGCAGCATCCTAACGCCGCCTGGCTGAACGCCGGCCGAAGCCGCGGTTCATCTGACGTTCATCGAGGCTCGAATGTTCCGTCGGCGAAAATCTTGAAATGCCCTTTTGCGCTTCCCAAATGTCTGGAGCGGTCGCCAATGTCGGGACCGCTGGTCCATCCGAAACGCCGTTCCGGGTTTCGCAGCGGCCAAACGCAAACTCTGTTGCTCAATAGGAGAACACCCTATGCGTCACGTTGATTTTTCCCCGCTCTATCGTTCGACCGTCGGTTTCGACCGTCTCTTCACCATGCTCGACTCGCTCGGCCAGCCCGACGGCGCGCAGACCTATCCGCCCTACAATATCGAGCGCACAGGCGAGAACGCCTATCGCATCTCGATGGCGGTTGCCGGCTTCTCGGAAGACGAGATCTCAATCGAGGCCCACCGCAACGTGCTGACCGTCAAGGGTGAGCGCAAGGAAGAGGGCAACGGCGAAGGCTCCGAGCTGCTCTATCGCGGCATTGCCTCGAGGGCTTTCGAGCGCCGCTTCCAGCTCGCCGACCATGTCGAGGTCGAGGGCGCCACGCTGAAGAACGGCCTGCTCTTCGTCGACCTCAAGCGCAACATTCCCGAGGAGCTGAAGCCGCGCAAGATCGCGATCACCCAGTCCTCGGACAAGGCCAGGCAGATCGAGGCCAAAGCGGCCGCGTAATCCGCGAGCACCATCCGTAAGACCAGTCTCCTCCCGAGACGAAAGCGGCGCCGAGAGGCGCCGCTTTTTGTTTGCGCGGATTTCTGTGCCATCCGCAACAAAGGCTTCTGGCCCTTTTGAAGCAGGCGCCGGCCCAGCATGAAGGGCGATGTCCGATTTTTCCCTGGCGCTGACGGCAACCATCGCCATCACCTTCCTGCCGGCCGGCGTCGTCAAGGGCGTGACCGGCATGGGCTTGCCGACGCTGGCGATGGGACTTCTGGGCACCGCTATGCCGCCTGTCACCGCGGCCTCGCTGCTGATCGTGCCGTCCTTCGTCACCAATGTCTGGCAGCTGTTCGCCGGCCCGAGCTTCGCGTCGATCCTGCGTCGGCTGTGGCTGATGATGGCCGGCATCATGGTCGGCACGATTGCCGGCGCGCGGTTGCTCGCCAGCGACAACGTCAAATGGACGACCGCCGGCCTCGGCGCCGCCCTTGTCCTCTACGCCACCTACACACTCCTGGCGCGGCGGCCCGGCATTCCGGCCAGGGCCGAGCGCTGGCTGTCGCCCATCATCGGCGTCCTCACCGGCCTCGTCACCGGCGGCACCGGCGTCTTCGTGGTGCCGGCCGTGCCCTACATCCAGGCGCTGGGGCCCGGCAGGGACGACCTGATCCAGGCGCTCGGCCTTTCCTTCACCGTGTCCACCATCGCGCTGGCGCTTGGCCTCGCCTCGCACGAGCGTTCGAGGTCGAGCATCTCGCGATGTCGTCACTGGCGGTGCTGCCGGCCCTGCTCGGCATGTGGCTCGGCCAGCTGCTCAGGCAGCGCATCAGCCCGGCGACCTTCCGGCGCTGGTTTCTGATCTTCCTGATCGTGCTTGGCCTGGAACTGCTGGCGCGGCCGTTCCTGGGCTAGCCCTTAGCCCTTTGCCGCCAGCGCAGCCTCGACATTTTGTCGGT
The DNA here is from genome assembly GCF_003999085.1 of Mesorhizobium sp. M4A.F.Ca.ET.090.04.2.1. Taxonomy (NCBI): domain Bacteria; kingdom Pseudomonadati; phylum Pseudomonadota; class Alphaproteobacteria; order Hyphomicrobiales; family Phyllobacteriaceae; genus Mesorhizobium; species Mesorhizobium sp. M4A.F.Ca.ET.090.04.2.1. Next base: position 1,791 of record NZ_RZOT01000357.1, on the reverse strand, counting down.
GAACGGCTTCGTATGGCGCGAAATACTCGACGGCCGTCGAGGCAAACATATCCGCGCCGAAGGTTCTCAGATCCTGCTTGGCCAGGTCAGGCTCTTGCCGGCAGGCAAGCAGTTTTCGAACATAGGCCTGGGTCGCGGCGATAAGGCTTCTGTCATAGCCACCTGCTGCAATTGTTTCGCAGGAACCGTGGTTGGGCAGGATGCGATCGAACCGCCAGCCGGCCATGCGCTCCAGGTCGATCAGATGTTCGGCAAGACGCTCCGGTTCGGAGACATAGGTGATCGAGTCCTCCAGCGTGTCGCCCGCCAGCAACAGGCCGGCATCGGGCATCAGCAGGACCGTGCCGTCATGGCTGTGGATTTCGACCTGGCGGAGTTCGACGGGGATCGCTCCGACGGTCAGATGGAGGTTGTTGTCGAATATCCTGTTGGGGAGCACGAGCGGCCTGATCGGCGGATTGCCGCCTTCGATCTCGGCCCGGCCACGTTCAAGGGCCGAGGCTGTGAGGCGGTTGGCGATGATCTCGCAATCATGGAACATCTCGTTCCCGGCAATATGATCGTCATGCCAGTGGCTGAGCACGACGCGGATCGAGGTCACGCCCATCTCTTCGAGCGTCCGCCGGACAAGGCGGGCGTGGGGCAGGGATATATGCGTGTCATAGACAAGCGCTTGCGATCCATCGACGATCGCATAAGTGCAAATGCCCAGCGAATAGGCGCCGTCGTCGAGCCAGTTCGGCTCCTCCGACCAGATGCGAACGCCATCGAGGCGGCCATCGTAGAAGCCGACAACGTTTGGCGCCGGACGAACCAGCCGCATGGTCGAGCCGAGAGAGGGCCTGGTCATCTGGTTCCTCCCGATGTCGCGAGCTCAAGCGAGCAACTGGCCGAGACGCTCGATCTCCTGCTTCGTCGTCGCGAAGCTGGCGACGAAGCGGTAGATCGCCTCGTTGTCGCCGAGATGGCCGTCAAAGCCCAGCGGCACGCCCCATTCATAGAATTTGGCGCCGGCGGCTTGCATCTTCTCGGCAGCGGCACGGTCGAGGATCGCGAACACCTCGTTTGCCTGTGGTAGCCAGGCCAGCCTGCCGGTCGGCGCATCCTCGATCGTCTCGGCCAGACGCGCGGCCATCGCATTGGCGTGGCCTGCCATTCTCAGCCAAAGGTCATCGGTGAAATAGGCTTCGAACTGAGCCGAGATGAAGCGCGCCTTGGAGAATGTCTGCCCGGCGCGTTGGCGAAGCAGGCGCAGGTCCTTGCCGACCTCCTGATTGAAGATCACGACAGCGTCGGCCATCCAGCAGCCGTTCTTGGTGGCGCCGAAGGAGATGATGTCGACGCCGCTCTTCCAGGTCATCTCGGCCGGCGTGACGCCGGTCGCGGCGATGGCGTTGGCGAAACGGGCACCGTCCATGTGGAGCGGCAGGCCGTGGCGACGGCTGACCTCGGCGATCGCCTTGACGTCGTCGACGGTGTAGACCGTGCCGACTTCGGTCGCCTGGGTGATGGTCACGGCCATCGGCTGGCCGCCGGGCGCGAGGTCCCGCGAATAGCGCTGGATGGCCTTGTCCAGCGGCTGCGGGTTGATGCGACCCAGAGGCCCGGGCACCGGCATCACGCGCGCGCCGCCAGTGTAGAAACCCATCGCGCCGAACTCATCGACATTGATATGCGCTTCGGAATGGCAAAGCGCGATGCCGCCGATACGGTTCAACGCTGCCATCGACAATGCGTTCGCCGCTGTGCCGGTCGCGACGAAGAACACCTGGACGTCGCTTTCGAAGATCT
>NZ_RZOT01000356.1:0-6355 GCF_003999085.1 Mesorhizobium sp. M4A.F.Ca.ET.090.04.2.1 | reverse complement strand
TGGCCGATACATGGCCTGACAATTCCCCCGATCCCTCGAGAGAAGAAGCGGCTGGTTGGTGAGGGCGTGCCATATGGGCGCATGGGCAGGCCGGAAGACCTCGCCGGCATGGCCGTGTTCCTGGCCAGCGAAGAGGCCGAATACATCGTCGCCCAGACCTACAATGTCGATGGCGGCCAATGGATGAGTTGACGGGGATGAGTTGAGGGGGAAGGCGCCTCTCCCTGCCTCCGGGGAGAGGCCGCCGCCGGGGCAGGCGAGGGGCAGCAGAATGCTGGCAGGCAGATGCCGCCCCTCACCGCCGCTCCTTCTCTCGAGGGATCGGGGGAATTGTCAGGCCATGTATCGGCCAAAGGGTAAAGCAGATGACCGTTAAACTCTCTTCCTCAAACCTTGCCAAGCTCCCCCCGAACGTCTCCGGTCCGAACTATGACCGCGCCGGGCTTAAGGCCGGCATCGTACATTTCGGCGTCGGCAACTTTCATCGCTCGCACCAGGCCGTCTATCTCGACGACCTGTTCAACGCGGGCCTTGGCCATGATTGGGCGCTGATCGGCGCCGGCGTCTTCGCGGGCGAGAAGATCGGCCGCGCCAAGCTCGAGGAGCAGGACTGGCTAACCACGGTGGTCGAGCAGGACTCCGGCCATATGAGCGCCCGCGTCACCGGCGGCATGATCGATTTCCTGATGCCGGGCGAAGCCGCCGCGATCATCGAACAGCTCGCCGACCCGGCGATCCGGATCGTCTCGCTGACCATCACCGAAGGCGGCTATTTCATCGATCCGGCTTCCGGCGAGTTCAATCCGACCCACCCCGACATCGTCGCCGACGCGCAAGCAGGTGCCACGCCGAAGACCGTGTTCGGCCTCATCCTTGCCGGGCTGGTGCGCCGTCGCGCCGACGGCATCGTGCCGTTCACCGTCATGTCCTGCGACAACATCCCCCATAACGGCCACGTCACCTCCGACGGCGTCATCGGCCTGGCGCGGCTGATCGACGAGGCTCTCGCCACCTGGGTGAAGGACAACGTCGCCTTTCCAAATGGCATGGTCGACCGCATCACGCCGGCCACCACCGACCGCGAGCGCGGCATCCTCGCCAGCGATTTCGGGCTGGAGGACAACTGGCCGGTGTTCTGCGAGCCGTTCCGGCAATGGGTGCTGGAGGATCATTTCACCGCCGGACGGCCGCCGCTGGAAAAGGTCGGCGTGCAGTTCGTCAAGGACGTCGCGCCCTACGAATTGATGAAGATCCGCATCCTCAATGGCGGCCATGCCACGATCGCCTATCCGGCCGGGCTGATGGACATCCATTTCGTGCATGAGGCGATGCAGGAGCCCCTGGTTCGCGGTTTCCTCGCCAAGCTGGAACGCGACGAGATCATCCCGACCGTGCCGCCGGTGCCGGATACGGTGCTGGAGGATTACTACCAGCTCATCGAGCGCCGCTTCTCCAATCCAAAGATCGGCGACACCATCCGCCGGCTCTGCCTCGACGGCTCCAACCGGCAGCCGAAATTCATCATTCCGACCATCGCCGACCGGCTGACGGCGGGCAAGGGCGTCGCCGGCCTCGCGCTGGAGTCCGCGCTGTGGTGCCGCTACTGCTTCGGCACCACCGACAGCGGCGCCGTCATCGAACCGAACGATCCGAGCTGGGACCGCCTGCGGGCGACCGCCAGGGCGGCGAAAGACGCCCCCGGCGCCTGGCTTGCCATGGAGGACATCTATGGCGATGTCGGCCGTTCCGCCGCCTTCGCCGAGGCCTTTGCCCATGCGCTCGACGTCTTGTGGGCAAACGGCGCGCGCGAGACGCTGACGCGCTATCTCGCCGGCCAGCTCTGAAGCCGCCGGAAGCAGCCAGGATGACGCCTGAACTGGTCATCTTCGACTGTGACGGCGTGCTGGTCGACAGCGAGGCGCTGTCGGTCTCGGCACTGCTCGGCATGATCGCGCTCGCCGGCGGCATGGTCTCGGAGGATGCCGCCTACGAGCACTTCCTCGGCAAGAGCATGAAGAGCGTGCGCGAGATCCTCGGCAGCGAGTTTGGGCTCGAGATCAGCGACCAGCACCTCACCACGATGCGCGTCGACCTGATGCGCAAGTTCCGTGAGGAATTGAAGCCGATCCCCGGCATCAAGGAGGTGCTACCGAAACTTGGCCTGCCTTTTTGTGTCGCGTCCTCCGGCACGCTGGAGCGCATCCGCTACGCGCTCGAGGTCACCGGGCTGCTCGGGCTGATGGAGCCGCATTTGTTCAGCGCCGCCATGGTCAAGCGCGGCAAGCCGGCGCCGGACCTTTTCCTCCATGCCGCCGCCAGCATGCGGGCAAAACCGCGCAAATGCCTGGTCATCGAGGACAGTCCGGCCGGCGTCGCCGCGGCCCGCGCGGCGGGGATGCGGGTCTTTGCCTTCACCGGCGGCTCGCATGCCGACAACCCCGCCTTGAAAGCGCGGCTTGCGTCGAGTGAACCGGACTTTATATTCGCTGACATGCTGCAATTGCCCGATCTGATTGCAGGCCTGGGAGCGAGAGTAAAAGCATCTTGACCAACAGTTTCGTTTGCGCGGTCGATGTCGGCACCGGGAGCGCCCGCGCGGGCATTCTCGACTCCCGTGGCACCCTGCTCGGGCGCGCCGATCATCCGATCGCCATGCATCAGCCCAAGGCCGATCACGCCGAGCATGATTCGCGCGATATCTGGTCGGCCGTCTGCAAGGCCGTGCGCGCCGCCGTCGCCAAGGCCGGGGTCGCGGCCGATGATGTCGTCGGCATTTCCTTCGACGCCACCTGCTCGCTCGTGGTGCGAGGCAGGGATAGCGAACAACTCAGTGTTTCGGTCACCGGCGAAAAGCGCTGGGACACCATCGTCTGGCTCGACCATCGCGCCATCGCCGAAGCCGACGAATGCACGGCGAGCGGCCACGCCGTCCTCGATTATATCGGCGGCGTCATGTCGCCGGAAATGGCGACGCCCAAGCTCATGTGGCTGAAGCGCCATTTGCCCGGAACATGGAACGAAGCCGGCTATCTGTTCGACCTCACTGATTTCCTGACCTGGAAGGCGACCGGCTCGCTGGCTCGCTCGCAATGCACGCTGACCGCCAAGTGGACCTATCTGGCGCATGAGAAGACAAGCTGGCGGCGCGACTTCTTCGAGGCCGTTGGCCTCGGCGACCTGTTCGAGCACGGCAATTTGCCGGAAAAGGCCAGTCCGGTTGGCGCCGATATCGGCCCGTTGACGGCGCAAGCGGCGGCAGAGCTGGGCCTGACCGAAAAATGCCGGGTCGGCGCCGGCGTCATCGACGCCTATGCCGGCGCGCTCGGCGTCCTCGGTGGCTTTGCCGGCGACGAAAAGAACATCAGCCGGCATCTGGCGCTGATCGCCGGCACCTCTTCCTGCGTCATGGCGATGTCGCCCGACCCGCAGCCCTTCGCCGGCGTGTGGGGGCCATATTATGGCGCGGCGCTGCCGACGCTCTGGCTGTCGGAAGGCGGCCAGTCGGCGACCGGCGCGTTGCTCGACCACATCATCCGCTGGCATGGCGCCGGTGGCGAGCCGAATACAGCGATGCATGCGAAGATCGCCAGCCGAGTCGCCGAACTGCGCGCCGCCGAGGGCGAGGCATTGGCGGCGAGACTGCACGTGCTGCCGGATTTCCATGGCAACCGCTCGCCGCTGGCCGACCCGCACGCCGTCGGTGTCGTCAGCGGGCTGACGCTCGACTCTTCCTTCGACAGCCTGTGCAAGCTCTACTGGCGCACCGCCGTCGGCATCGCGCTCGGCGTGCGTCACGTGCTGGAGGCGCTGAACGAGAACGGCTACCTGATCGACACTCTGCACGTTACCGGTGGCCACACCAAGAACCCGCTGCTGATGGAGCTCTACGCCGACGCGACCGGCTGCACGGTCATCGAGCCGCTGGCCGACGAGGCGGTCTTGCTCGGCACCGGCATGGTGGCTGCCACCGCCGCCGGGCTCTACCCGGATCTCAACGCGGCCTGCGTCGCCATGCAGCAGGGCGGCAGGAAGCGCGCCGCCAATCCGGCGGCCGGCGCCCGATTCGACCGCGACTACCGCATCTTCCTGGAGATGCACCGGCAGCGGCAGGCGCTCGACGCGATCAGCTGAGCAGGCTGCCGTTTCGTTCCGGCTTGCGTAGCGATGCGCCCGAAGTCGCGTCGAAGAGGTGGATGCTTTCCTCGTCGAATGTGTAGCGGACCGGCGTGCGCAAGGCCGGGCATTCGCGGGCCGGCACCAGCGCGCTGATCTCCCTGCCGCCAGAGCCGAACGTCACCAGCGCGTCGTTACCATGGAATTCGATGAGATCGGCGGTGCCCTGCAAGAGGCTCCGGCCATCGGCGCCGGCCGTCTTCAGGTCGGGAGGCCGGATGCCGAGCATGGCGCGATCACCGTGCTGGAGATGGAAACCCGAGCCGTCTATTGAAAGTACCGTTCCGGCGCCGGTCAGCGTCCAGCCATTTCCGGCCCGGCCGATCGCCACCTCGACGAAATTCATGTTCGGCGTGCCGATGAAGCCGGCCACGAACAGATTGTCCGGCCGGCGATAGATCTCGGCTGGCGAGCCGACCTGCTCGATGACGCCGTCCTTGAGCAGCACGATGCGGTCGGCCAGCGTCATCGCCTCGAGCTGGTCGTGGGTGACGTAGACCGTCGTCGTCTTCAACGACTGGTGCAGCCTTGCGATCTCGATGCGCATGTGATTGCGCAGCTTGGCATCGAGGTTGGACAGGGGCTCGTCGAACAGGAACACCTTGGGCGTCTTGATCATCGCGCGTGCGATTGCCACGCGCTGCTGCTGGCCGCCGGAGAGCTCGGTCGGCTTGCGGCCGAGATAGGGTTCCAGCCCAAGCGTGCTGGCAACCGCCTCGACCCGTTTCCTGATCTCGGCCGCCGCCACTTTCTGTCGCCTGAGCCCGAAGGCGATGTTGTCGAAGATCGTCATGTGCGGATAGAGCGCGTAGTTCTGGAACACCATGGCGATGCCGCGGTCGCCGGGCTCGAGGTCGTTGACCACCTTGCCGCCGATCGACACCTCGCCGCCAGTGATGTCCTCCAGCCCGGCGAGCATCCTGAGCAGCGTGGACTTGCCGCAGCCGGACGGCCCCAGGAACACGACGAATTCATGCTCCTCAATGCTGAGGTTGAGGTCGCGGATGACGGTGGTTGCGCCATAGGCCTTGTCGACATGGGAGCAGACGATTGCGGACATGATCAGCCCTTCTCGCCGGTAAGCAGGATCTGCAGCTTGACGTCCTGCGGTTTGCCTGCCGCCGCCCGCTCGAACGCCTTGATGCTGTCTAAGAAATCATAGGTGCCGGTGATCAGCGGCTTGAGGTCGACCTTGCCGGAAGCGATCAACTGCAGGGCGCGGTCGAAGATGTTGGCGTAGCGGAACACCGTCTCGATGCGCGCCTCCTTCGAGATCGCCGCCGGCACGTCGAGGCTGACCGGTTCCACCGGCAGTCCGACCAGCACCACCGCGCCGCCTGGCCGCACGATGTCGAACAAATTGGCGAAGGCCTTCGGGTTGCCGCTGGCTTCGAATACGATGTCGGCGCCCCAACCGCCGGTCGCGGCCGCGACGGCGTCGACCAGCGACTGCTCGCCGATATTGACCGGCATGATGCCTTGATACTGCGCGGCGATCTTCAGCTTGGGCGCCGAGAAATCGGAGATCAGCACCTTCGAGCAACCGCCGGCCAATGCGGCAAGCGCGATCATGATGCCGATCGGACCGCAGCCGACGACAACGGCGACATCGCCGGGCACGATGCGCGCCCGCGCCGCTGCCTGCATGCCGATGGCGAAGGGCTCGACCATGGCGCCTTCGGCGAAGGAGACATTGTCCGGCAGCCTGTAGGTGAAGGCCGCCGGATGCACTGCGAAAGGCGCAAGCACGCCATGCACCGGCGGCGTCGCCCAGAAACGCACGTCCGGATCGACATTGTAGATGCCGAGCTTCGTCGCGCGCGACGACAGGTTCGGCACGCCGGGCTCCATGCAGACGCGGTCGCCGACCTTCAGGCTCGCGACGTTGGCGCCGACCTCGACGATCGTGCCTGACGCCTCATGGCCGAGCACCATGGGCTGGCGCACGATGTAGCTGCCGATGGCGCCGTGCGTGTAGTAATGCACGTCGCTGCCGCAGACGCCGACGGTGTGAATGGCGATCCTGACGTCGTCCGGTCCGACGTCGAGCGGCAGCGCGATCTCGCGCAGCGACAGTTCGCCCTTTTTCTCAAGTACCAGTGCCTGCATCGGGTAATCCTCGCATCAAGTCTTCTTTTGCCGGAAAACGGAATTCAGGAAGCCGCTGAGCACGCCGAGGAAC
>NZ_RZOT01000355.1:0-6365 GCF_003999085.1 Mesorhizobium sp. M4A.F.Ca.ET.090.04.2.1 | reverse complement strand
CGGCGCAGGGGTCGTCGCCCGCCTCCACCCGGCCGGACAGGGCGGCGCCCGCAAGCACGGCCTGCGGATATTCGCCGCTGCCGTGGCGGCCGATGAACTCGCCCCGGTCGGTCGTCGCCGACTGGACCTCGGTCGAGGCCGCGAGGAACGCCACCCGCTCACTGAAGTCGAGCCCGTAGGGGTTCTGGGCCAGTAGCGCGCCAGTCGCAACGTCCCGCGCCGGCACGATGGTCGCCGCCGTGCGCGAGCGATGGCCGCCCAGCACCCATTCGGCATAGGCATAGACGCGCAGCCTCGCCGGCACCGGGCCCGCATTCTGGATGCGCAGCCGGGTGATCTTCACCGGATCGGCCGGATCGACCACTTGGGTCAGGTCCATCGACAGCGGCCCGCGCTTCGTACGGAAGGTCGAAAAACCCTGGCCGTGCCAGGTCTCGTAGGTCATGGCGGGGTCGCGCACCACCGCGGCCATCGGCGAGAAGGCCTTGCCGCTGGCGTGGTCGTAAATGTAGATGCCCTCGCCCGGCCGGTTGGTGACAGGATCGTTCGACCACGGTGTCAGCTGGTAGTCGCGGCTGTTGCGGCTCCAGGTGAAGCCGGCGCCTTCGGCCGAGACGTGGAAGCCGAACGAGGCGTTGGAGATGACGTTGATCCAGGGCTGCGGTGTCGTTCGCCGGCCGGTGAGACGCGTGACATAGTGGCGGCCGTCGCCATCGAAACCACCAAAGCCGTTCCAGAGATTCAAGCCGCTGCCGTCGGCTTTTGCGCTGGTTGAGGCCGGGGCGGCAAAAGCCGGTTGCGCAATGGCCGGCAAGGTTGACACGGCCGCGACGCCGCCGGCCTGCTGCAGGGCGTCTCGCGCCTGCAGGGCAGCCGCTTCGGCGCGCTCGATCTGGTCGAAGATGGTGCCGTTGCGCGTATGCAGCGCGACGCGGGCGACCGCCAGCAGGGTCTTGTAGGTCGCCTCGTCCATGAGGTCGCGGCGCACGGCGAAAATGTGCTGGCGCGGACCGAGCTCCTTGCCGCGCAGGCGGCTGTTCTCGCACAGCGTCTCGACCGCGCGCTGCAGGTCCTGAACATAGGACGATGCCTGCTCGTTGACGACAACGAAGTCGATCATCATGCCGCGCGCTCGCATATACTCCTGGAAGCGCAGCGCCTGGGCGACGATCTCCAGGTCGGCGACGTCGCCGATGCGGACCAGGAAGATCGGGAAATCGCCGGAGATGCTGGTCGGCCACAGGCTCGACTGCTTGCCGAGCCCGGAGGCGATGGAGTCCGCCGGCAGGCGCAGGAACGGATCGGGATAGATCAGGTAGCGCGCCAGCTTCTGTACATTGGCGGCGTCGGTCAGGCTGAGGCCGAGATGGCGGGTCTGCACCTGGCTGCGGGTCCAGGCCAGCATCGCCTGGCGAGCGAAGCTTTCCGGATGGTCGAGCCGGGCAACGGCTTCGTCGAGTTCCGCGCGGTTGGCGCCAACGATGGTCCAGAAGGTCAGCGAGATCTTCTTGTTGGCGGGCACGCGCACCTGACGGCGCAGCGAGGCGATCGGGTCCAGCGTGAAGCCGGAATGGCCGCCGAGCTTGGCGCCGGGATCGAAGGCGGCTGCGTCGACGATGGTGCGGCCGCGGCCGATGAAGGCGCGCCGGTCGGTCTCGGCCTCGGCATCGCGCGACGGCCCCGACGGATCGGTGACGAAATGCGCCACGGCGATATCGGGGTCGTTTTTGTCGCGCTTGCGCCTGACGGCGAAGATCGCGCTGTTGTTCGAGGCGATCTCGGTCTCGACGAACATCTTCGAGAAGGCCGGATGGGCATTGTCGGAAGCTTCGTTGCCCAGCACCAGCTCGGCGAACGACGTCACCTCGATGTGCCGGTCGGTGGCGCCGTCATTGTAGAGCGTGACGCGGCGGCCCTCGCCATTGCCTTCCGAGATGACGATGCATTCGACCTCCGAGCGCAGCGACCCGACCGATTTGATGAAGCTCGCCTTGTCGTCGGAGAACAGGGTCTGGACGCGCTCATGGTCGGTGCGCCGCGGCTCTGAGGTCGCCGACCACCAGTCGCCGGTGCCGGCATCGCGCAGGAAGATGTAAGAGCCGAGCCGGTCCTCGCTCGGGTCCGGCTGCCAGCGGGTGACGGCAAGTTCGCCGAAACGGCTGTAGCCGGAACCGGTGGCGGTGACCATGACCGAATAGCGGCCATTGGACATGACGTTGGTCGCACGCAGCGCCTTGGCCGGGTCGAGGATGATGCGCGTGTCCGGGCTCTCTGTCTCGGTCTCGTCCTTGGAGCGCTCGTCGGCTTCGGTCCTGACGGTGGCGGTCGGGATGTCGCGCGGCGCCCTCTCCTGCAGCAGGAGCTCGGCCGACTCGATCACCGGGTCGCTGTGGAAACGGTCGCGCAGGCGGCCTTCGAAGATGGCGTCGGCGACGGCTGCGATCGACATGCCGGAATGGTGCGCCATGTAGTTCAGCACTACGGCGTGGTCGGTGCCCTCGGGCACGCGCTGCGGGGTGAAATCGACGGCATCGTAGAAACCGTGCCGGCCAAGCGCGCCGATCGCCTTCAGCCGGGCCAGATTGTGCACCGCCTCCCGCGGATTGAACTGCGCCGCCAGGATCGTGGCGTAGGGCGCAATCACGGTGTTCTGGCCGAGACCGCGCTTGAGGCCGAGGCCGGGTACGCCGAAATTGGTGTACTGGTAGGTCAGCTCGCGGTCGCGGGCATTATAGGCCGCTTCCGAAATACCCCAGGGCACATTCTTGGAGCGCGCGTACTGGATCTGGCGCCTGATGATCAGCTTGCTGGTCTGGTTGAGGATCGAGCCATGCGGCTCCTTCATCACCAGCGGCGGCATCAGGTATTCGAACATCGAGCCCGACCAGGACATCAGCGCGCCCCGGAAGCCGATCTCGACGATCGGCCGGCCAAGCCGGAACCAGTGCTCGGTCGGCAGGTCGCCCTTGGCGATGGCGAACAGGCTGGTGAGCCGCGCCTCCGAGGCGAGCAGGTCGTAACAACTCTCGTCGAGCTGGTGCTCCTCGACCCGGTAGCCGATCGACAGAAGCTTGCGCTCCTGCCGCATCAGGAAGGAGAAATCCATCTCGAAGGCGTAGCGGCGGGCACGCTCGCGCAGGGCCAGAAGCTTGGCGCGCAAGGCCTCGACCGCGTTCTCGTCGTTGTGCGAGTCGTGCACATGCGCCTCGCAGGTGGCTTCGAGCCGCGCCGCCCAGTCGGCGATGACGTCGCTCTTCGGCGAGGCCGCCTCGGTGTGGATGGCGGCGGCGAGCTTGCGTATCTCTCCGGCCAGCACCGCCAGGTTGATGGTGCGGATCGACGCCATCTCGGGCTGTGCCTTGATGGTCATGACGGCGCGGCGCATGCCGTCGAGACGGTCGGCAAGTCGCTGGCGCAGCGGCCTCAGCTGCCGGCGGTCGTCCGGCAATTCCTCAAGGCTCTCGTCGAGGATGGTCACCGTATCGAGGATGCCCTCGAAATCGCCCTGCAGATGCACGGAAGGCGCTTCCGCCCATTCGGCGCAAGCCGCGGCGACCGCCACCAGATGGCCGGCGAGATTGCCGCTGTCGACGGCCGAGATGTAGAGCGGATAGAGCGGCTTCAGCGTCGTCGTGTCGTACCAGTTGTAGAGATGGCCGCGGTCGCGCGGCATGCTCTCGATGGTCGTCATCGTCGCGTCAATGCGCGTGATGGCGTCAGACAGGCTGATCCAGCCGAAGTCGCGCGCCGACACCACCGACAGCAGGTAGACGCCGATATTGGTCGGCGAAGTGCGCGGCGCCACCACCGGCGCCGGGCTTTCCTGGAAATTGTCGGGCGGCAGATGGTGATGCTCGGCCGTCACGAAAGTCTCGAAATAGTGCCAGGTGCGCCGCGCGATGGTGCGCAGCGTATGGATGTCGGCGGCCGAGATGCGCAGCCGGTCCTCGGTCTCGGCCGAGCGGCTGATCCAGCAGGCGACAGCCGGCGAGCCAATCCAGAAGATGGCGAAGAAGAAGGCGACGAAGGCGCCGGTGGAATCGGCCAGCACCGGGATGGCAAGGCCGACGACGCCGATGATCACCGCGCCATACATCATGCCGTAATAGGCGCCGAGGTCACTGCCGCCGCTCTTGTGCGCCTGCGAGGCGGTGCGCCATTCAAGCAGGTTCTGCCGGCTGACGAACAAGCGATAGAGGGTGCGGATGATGGCATCGCCCATCATCCAGGCGAGATGCGCCATCAGCAGCACCTTGAGCGCGACCAGGGCGGTGCCGAAGATGGTGTCGCGCGCCAGCGCCGAAAAATGGCCGCGCGGGGTCTGGTCGCCGCTCTTGGGCAGGATGCCATTGACGATGTCAAAGGTGGGCGCCATGAACAAAGTGAGGATCAGTAGCGCCTGCCATTGAGCGGCTTGCGTGAAGGGCAGCAGGGTCCAGCCGGCGATCGCCGCCATCACCCAGAAGATCGGCGTGAGCGAGCGGCGCAGATTGTCGACCATCTTCCAGCGCGACAGCGCCGGCACGCCGGAGCGCGGGTCGAGGATGAAGCCGAGAAGCTGCCAGTCGCCGCGCGCCCAGCGGTGATGGCGTGATGCGTCTACCGAATAGCGGGTCGGGTAGTCCTCGACCAGTTCGACATCGGTGACCAGCGCCGAGCGCGCCAGCGCCCCTTCGAGCAAATCGTGGCTGAGGATGGTGTTTTCCTCGATGCGGCCCTTCAGCGCCGCCTCGAAAGCGTCGACATGGTAGAGGCCCTTGCCGGTGAAGGAGCCGTCGCCGAAGACGTCCTGATAGACGTCCGAAACGGCAAAGACATAGGGGTCGAGGCCGCGGTTGGCGGAGAAAACGCGCTGGAAGAAGGAGGCGTCGTCGCCGCTGGTCAGCGAAGCGGTGATGCGTGGCTGCAGAATGGTGTAGCCAGCGGTGACGACGCGTTTTGAGGCGTCGAAATGCGGCCGGTTGAGAGGGTGGCTGAGCTTGCCGGCCAAGCTGGCCACTGCATCGCGTGTGGTGCGCGTGTCGGCGTCCAGCGTCATCACATGGACGACGTTTTCCGGCAGCGGCACGTCAAGCGGCAAATAGGTGGTGTCGCTGTCACCGCGCAGCAGAAGGTTCAGCTCATGCAGCTTGCCGCGCTTGCGCTCCCAGCCCATCCAGCAGCCCTGCGCGGCGTTGTAGAGCCGGCGCCGGTGCAGGACATAGAAGAGCGGCGCACCTTCGGTCGGATAGCGGGCGTTGAGCCTGGCGATCTCGTCGCGGGCAAATTGCAGGATCTCGATGTCGGCGGCGTCGATCTCGGTCTTCGAGTCCGGCCAGTCCGAAAGCAGCGCGAAATGGATTTCGCCCGCCGAATTGGCGAGGTGATGTACCTCGATGTTGCGGATATTCTCCTCGACATCGTCGCGCGAGCCGATCAGCGAGGGCACCACGACCAGCGTGCGCGCCTCGGCGGGCACGCCATGCTTGTAGTCATAGCCGACGAGCCGCGTCGGCTTCAGGAACAGCGAGACGACGGTGTTGAAGAAGGCGAGCGCGCCTTCCGAGGCCGGCACGGCGAACAAGGCCAGCATCAGGACGATCGACGGCAGCGCCAGGCCGAGGTGGTCGAGCGCGTTGCCGGCGAGCGCCAGCAACAGCACCGTCAACGCAAAGACCGGCACGACGACGCCCAGCCAGCCGGTGGCGGAGAAAGCGCGTTTGACCGTGACGCTGATGGTTGGCCGATAGCCGATCGCCTTTTCCAGCTCCAGCCGGCGCGGGCCGACCAGAAAGAAGCCGACATCGGTATGCACCGTGGCATCGGTGTCGGGCGCCTCGGCCTGGGGAACCTCAGCGCCGGAGGCATCGGCGATCAAAACATGGCCGGCAAGCTCGATCGCCTTTTCGGCGACGCGGAATTCAGAGAGCTCCGACCGGCGCGCCAGTTCCTCGATGGCGGTGCGGTACTGGTCGCGTGAGAAGAAGTCGAGCGCGGCGAAGTCGGTCTTCTCGCGCAGCAGCGTGTCGATGCGGCTGACGCCCTCGAACCAGACCGTCCAGTCGACGTCATTGATGAGGCGCAGGCCGCGGATGATGTTGCCGGTGGTGACGTTGCCGCTGGACAGTGTGTGATGCTCGGAGATGATGATCTCCTCGGCATCGGAGCCGGTCTTTTCCAGCTCGCTTTCCAGCCATTCCAGCGCCCGGCCGGCGTTCTGCGAGCCGTCGCGCAGGCGGTAGAGCAATTGGGTGGCGAAAGTGGTGTCCTGCGCGTGGCTGCCATAGTGCGACAGGATCTTCTGCCGGTCGGCATTGTCGTCTGTCGCCAGCACCCGGTCGGCGACCTCGTTGGCGATCTGGCGCATCTGCCTGGTGCGGTTGACG
>NZ_RZOT01000354.1:0-6366 GCF_003999085.1 Mesorhizobium sp. M4A.F.Ca.ET.090.04.2.1 | reverse complement strand
TCCGCCGAGCGCGCGATCTTCTCCTCCACGCCGAGATAGCCCGCGAGCAGCGAGCCGGCGATCGCCAGATAGGGATTGGCGTCGGCTCCCGGCAGCCGGTTCTCCACCCGCCGCGCGGCGCGGCCGCCGGCCGGCACGCGCAGGCCGCAGGAGCGGTTGTCGTGCGACCATTCGATATTGGCCGGCGCGCTGTGGTTAGGACGAATGCGCCGGTACGAATTCACGTTCGGCGCAAACAGCGGCATGATTTCCGGAACATATCTCTGCAAGCCGCCGATGAAGTGGCCGAACATCGCGGTGTCGGCATCGTCGCCGCCGGCAAACAGCGTGTTGCCAGCCTCGTCGACAATGGACATGTGCAGATGCATCGAGGAGCCGGCCTGCGCCGCGATCGGCTTGGCCATGAAGGTGGCGTGCATGCCGCTCGCCTGAGCCGCCTGCCTGGTCAGGCGCTTGAACAACAGCACCTTGTCGGCCAGCGCCAGCGCATCGCCGTGCAGGAAGTTGATCTCCAATTGCGCCGTGCCCGACTCATGGATCAGCGTATCGAGCGGCAACCCCGCGGCCGCCGCATGCGCGTAGATGCGCTGGATCACCGGCTCGAACTCCTCCAGCGCCGCCATGTCATAAGGATGCTGCACGCTTTCGGCGCGGCCGTTGCGCCCGGCCGGGGCGGTCAGCGGCTGGTCCGGATCGGGATTTGGCGCGGTGAGATAGAATTCGAGCTCCGGCGCCACCACCGCCCGCCAGCCGCGCTGGCGATAGAGATCGAGCACCGCCCGCAAGACGTGACGCGGCGAGGCCATCCATGGACGGTCGTCCATGTGGAAGGCATCGGCAAAGACATAGGCCTTGCCGGGCCCGCCGCCGGGCGCCAGGCAAAGTGTCGAGACATCCGGCACCATGCGCATGTCCGGGTCCGAATAGGCGAAGCCTTCGTCGATCGAGCCGGAATAGCGGCCGTCAATGCTGACCAGGAAGGCGCTGCTCGGCAGATAGAGCGCGCGGTCTTCCAGCGCCTTCAGGAACTTCGCCGCCGGCAGCGCCTTGCCGCGCAGCACGCCGTTCATGTCGGGCACCAGGCATTCGACTTCGCTGATCGCGTGCGCGGCCAGCCAGCTTTTCGGGTCGTTGGCGCCGCTCGTCGGCGGCAGGGTCGTCAGGTGGTTTTCAGGCATTTGGTCACATCCGTATCAAAGAGAGGATCGCTTCGGCGGCCACATCCGTTCCGGGCTTCAGCGCCATCTGCGCTGCATTGTCCTTCAGGCGGGCGCGCATCGCATCGTCGGCCAACAGGCCGAGGATCGCTCGCTCCAGTACTCCTTCGGTCCAGCCATCACGGCCGATATGGTTGCCGACGCCGGTCTCCTCGGCGCGCCGCGCATTGTCGTGTCCGTCCCAGCAATAGGGCATGATCAGCGACGGCACGCCGAAGCGCAGCGCCTCGCAAAAACTATTGTTGCCGCCGTGATGGATGAAGAGATCCGATTTCGCCACCACCGAGGGCTGCGGGAACCAGGCGCCGAGATAGACATTGTCCGGCACCGCGCGATAGGCGTCGCGCAGGCCGCCGACATTGACGATGAAGCGGGCGGGCAGCCTGTCGAACACCGCCAGCATGCGCTGGATCAGCCCGACATCCATGGCACCAAGGCTGCCGAAGCTGAGATAGACCAGTGGCCCGCTGTTGCGCGGAAAGACCGGCACCTCGAACGGCCCCTCGGAGCGGACGCAGCCCTCAAGATAGGTGAAGCGCACGGGGTCGAGCGGCGCCGCGCGTTCGCGGCGCACGATGGCCGGTGTCAGCAGCAGGTTGAGATCGGGCGAAGTCTCCAGGAACAGGCCCTTCGGCAGCGGCGCGAGACCTGCATTGGCGCGCAGCCGGTTGAACCGCTCATGCGCCGGGGCGACCGCCGCGAGGTAGCGCGCCTCGAAGGCGGCGCGCCCAGGGTCGTCGGCGGCAAGGCCGGAAAGATAGGGCGGCACCTTGGCGTCGGGCAATTCCGTCTCGGCGCATGAGACGACGCGCACCCACGGGCAGCCGGCGCCGGCGATCGCCGGAAACATGATGACATTGTCGAGGACGACGGCGTCGGGCTTCAGCCGCGCCAGCAATTGCCTGAGCGGCGCCTCGGCGTGGGCCGCCGTGTCGACGATTGCCTGCCATGTCGGCGCGACATAGGTTTCGAGCTGGTCGAGCGGGCTCAGCCGGAAATGCGGCAGGTGGCGGCGCACGAAGGCCTGCCAGTAGCTCTGCCGCTCGCTGTCGCTCAGCGGATCGTCGGTCGGCAGCTGGTATTCCTGAAAGCCGTAATCGGCGAAGACGCCGGAAAAGCCGGCATGGCAGATGAAGACCGGCCGGGCGCCCCTGGCTCGCAAGGCCTGCGCGATGCCGACGCAATTGAGCGCCGCGCCGAAGCTCGCTTCGGGAAACAGCGCGATGGTCGGGCTGGCTTTGCGCGTCACGATGTCCTCGGTCAATCCGGCCGGCTGATCATGCCGAACAGCGCCGGCGCGCCGCGGCTCGCCGCCCGCGGCCGCTGGCTGCGCGACAGCCTCAGATGCACACGCAGCAGATCAGCGGCAACCTCATACTGCCGGCTTTCCAGATGGTCGAGTATGGTGAGGTGCTCGCGCAGCGACTGCTTGAGCCGGAACACGTTGACGCCCGCATAGATGCCAGGCAGCCGGCGCAACCGGAGATGATCGGACAGCGCGTCGGTGACGAACCGGTTGGCCGAGCCGTCGGCGATCATGCCGTGGAACTCGATGTCCAGCCGTTGGAATTCCCTGGTGTCGAAGGCCGCATCGGGCTGCGCCATCAGCGCCTCCATGCCCTGGCGCAGCGCCGCCGCCCGCGCGCCGTCGAGGCTGAAGCCCGGCGTCAATATGGCGGCGGGCTCCAGCAACAGCCGGAAGTCGTAGCTCTCGCCCTGCGCCTCGGGATCGTCGGGCGCCCGGCGAAACAGCCAGGATTGGCCCGGCGCGCGGTCGACGAGATTCTCTTCCGTCAGTCTCTGAAGCGCTTTTAGTACCGTCTTGCGTTCAGCATCGTAGCGCCGCATCAGCCCGCTGACGGTCACCGTCTGGTCCAGCCGCCGCGCCGAGCGGTCGCGCAGGATCGCCTCGGCCAGTTCGTCTTCCTCCGTATTCGGCAATTCGGCGGCGACAGCCCCTTGCGCCGCGAGGTCGATGGCAAGGCGGTAGCCTGTGGCGGCTTCCCAGCGCACCACGCCCTGTTCGGTGAGCAGGCGCAGCGCCGCCCGCACCGGAGTCCGCGAAACGCTGCAGAGCGAGGCGATCTGTTGCTCGGGAAGGTGCGCGCCGGGCGCGAAGCCGCGCTGCCTGGCAACGTCCAGGATGCGCTGCGCAAGATCGAGATGGTTGGTGCGAGGTCGCCTGGCTGCCGCTTGCATGACTTGTTCTCGTGGATCGGTGCGACCCCGGTTTGGCCGATCGTCCCCGCCGAGGCAATCGGCCAGATTCCGGAGCCGCCCGCCAAATTATGGATTGACGTACTTTTTTCTGCAATAGTACTGTCACTGCAATCGGCAACAAAAGACCGGGGAACAGGATCGAGCCCGTGGCGGGAACCGCGAATGCCGGTCTGCCAATGAATTTGACCATCAACCGTAATGGGAGACTGCCATGACCACCGCCCTGCAGCACCGTTCGTTCAGAACGTCTTCAATCGCGCTCGGCTTCGCTCTGGCGCTTTCGGCGCCGGCGGCCGCCGCCGACCTCGTCATCTCCAACTGGGACGGCTATATGGCGCCCGACGCCATGGCCGCCTTCAAGACCGCGACCGGTGTTGCCGGCGAGGTCGTGGTCCACGCCACCAATGAGGAGATCATGGGCAAGCTCGTCGCCTCCGGCGGCAAGGGCTATGACGTGGTCTTCGTCTCCTCGCCCTTCGCCGAGGTGCTGAACAAGCTCGGCCTGACCGAGCCGATCGACCATGCCCAGGTCCCCAACCTCGCCAATCTCTATCCGGAAGCGACCAAGCTGCCGCACGATGTCGGCAACGCCTTCTCGGTGCCCTACACCTGGGGCACGACCGGCCTCTGCTATCGTTCGGACCTGATCAAGACGGCGCCGACAAGCTGGAGCGACCTGCTCGCGCCTTCCGACGATCTCAAGGGCAAGACCACCATGCTGGCCACCGACCGCTGGCTGCTGGCCGCGGGCCAGCTCGACAAGGGTTTCTCCGTCAACGAGACCGACCCGGCCAAGATGGCCGAGGTCAAGGACCTGCTGATCTCGGCCAAGAAGACCCTCCTCGCCTATGACGACACCACCTTCTATTCGAAGCTGGTGTCCGGCGAGGCGCTGCTGGTGCAGGCCTGGGACGGCTGGTGCAACTACGGCATCGCCGAGAAGCCCGAGATCAAATACGTCATTCCGAAGGAAGGCTCGGACCTCTGGGTCGACACGATGGTGGTGATGAAGGCTTCCGAGCACAAGGACGCCGCCTTCAAGTTCATCAACTTCATGCTCGACGCCAAGAACCACGCCTGGGCGGCGCAGAACATCGACTACAAGGTGCCGAACAAGCCGGCGATGGAGAGCCTGCCGGCCGACTTCCTGGCCAAGTTCCCCAACATGGCGATGCCGGTGGCCGACCTCGTCAAGTTCGAGCAGTTGCGCGACGTCGGCGACGCCCAGCGCGACTACTCCAAGATCGTTAGCGAGATCAAGGCCGCGCAGTAGGCGCTTGCAGCCCAGAGACAATGGCCGATGGCGGGCTGCCGCCGTCGGCCGCTGAGCGGTATCGAAAATTGTCCCAGACCAGACTTCGCTCCAACCTGCTGATGGCGCCGGCTTTGGCCTGGCTGACCGCGCTCATGGTCGTGCCATGCGCGCTGGTGCTTGCGCTCGCCTTCTTCCGGCGCGGCATCTATGGCGGGATCGAATACACTTTCACGCTGGAGAATTTCGGCCAGGTCCTCGACCCGCTCTATGCCGGCATCTTCCTCAACTCGGCGCGCATCGCCGGCGCCGCGACACTGATCGCGGTCATCATCGGCTACGCCGCTGCCTATGCGATTGCCGCGGCGCCACGCCGGCTGCAGCCGGTATTTCTGTTCTTCGCCGTGCTGCCGTTCTGGTCGAACTATCTGATCCGCACCTATGCCTGGATCGTGCTCCTCAACCGCGAGGGCCTCGTCACCCAGTTGCTGCGCTGGATGGGCTACACGGGCGAGCCGCCGTCGATGCTCTACACCGAGGGCGCCGTCATCGCCGGCCTGGTCTACAACTACCTGCCCTTCGTCATCCTCGCCTGTTACGCGCCGCTGTCGCGGCTCAATCCGGAACTCGCCGAGGCTTCGCGCGACCTCGGCGCCTCGGCGCTGACCACCTTTCGCCGCGTCATCCTGCCCCTGACGGTGCCCGGCATCGCCGCCGGCGCGGTCTTCGTCTTCGTGCTGTCGATCGGCAATTTCGTCACCCCCGCTCTGCTCGGCGGCGGCCGCTTCCAGATGATCGGCAACCTGGTCTACGACCAGTTCCTGACCGCCAATGACTGGCCGTTTGGCGCCGCCCTCGCCATGGCGCTGATCGCCATCATGCTCGCGGTCCTGATGGCGCAGGCCCTGCTTGCCGACCGCGCCGCCGGCCGAGCCAAGGAAGCTGAGGGAGGTGCCGATGGCTGAGCGCTCCCTTGCTTCCTTCTCCCCGTTCACGGGGAGAAGGTGCCCCGAAGGGGCGGATGAGGGGCGGCGCCAGCCTTTGCGACGCTCAGCGTTGCCCCTCATCTGCCTGCCAACATCTTCTCCCCGTGAATGGGGAGAAGGAGGCTGTACGACCGCTCGCCTCCTGACCATCGGAGGGCAGCCATGACTTCGTCGCCTGCCCGCACCCTCGGCTTGCGGACGATCCTCGTCCTGGTCTTCGCCTTCCTCTACATCCCGATCGCCGTCCTGGTGGCGCTCTCCTTCAACGCCGGCGGGCTGCCGACGGCATGGTCGGGCTTCTCGCTGAAATGGTACGCTTCGCTCGCCGGCAATGCGGCGATCCTGCAGGCTGCCCTCAACACGCTGATCGTGGCGCTGGTCTCGACCGCCATCGCCACGCTGCTCGGCACGCTGCTGGCGATCGGCATCGAGATGCGCCGGCAATACGGAAAGGGTCTGGAAGCACTGATCTTCGCGCCGATGATCATTCCAGACATCGTGCTCGCCATCGCGCTGCTGTCGTTCTTCTCGCTGCTCGATGTCACCATGGGCCTACACACCATCGTCCTCGCCCATGTCGTCTTCAACCTTGCCTTCGTCTGCTCGGTAGTGCGCGCGCGGCTGAAGAGCTTCGACTGGTCGATCGTCGAGGCCTCCGCCGATCTCGGCGCCTCCGCGCTCACCACCTTCC
>NZ_RZOT01000353.1:0-6381 GCF_003999085.1 Mesorhizobium sp. M4A.F.Ca.ET.090.04.2.1 | reverse complement strand
CTTCGGAGCGAACTTGGCTGTCAGTCGGGAATATGGCGTCGGCACGCGAGGCGCGCATCGCGTCGACCTGCCGCTGACGGAACAGGCCAGGCATCCGGGCAGCGCGCATGACGACATAGAAGTCGCGGTGCTCATACCCTGCTACAATGAGGCCGCGACGATCGCGACCGTGGTGTCCGAGTTTCGCCAGTCTCTGCCAAACGCCCGCATCTATGTCTACGACAACAACTCGATCGACGACACGGCAGCGGTAGCCGCGTCCGCCGGCGCGATCGTTCGCAGCGAGCGCCGGCAAGGCAAGGGCAACGTGGTGCGGCGAATGTTTTCCGATATTGACGCCGACGCCTATCTTATCGTCGATGGCGATGCGACATACGATGCTTCCGAGGCGCCCGCCATGATCCGCGAGCTCCTGTCCGGGCCATACGACAAGGTGAACGGGGTGCGCATTCATGCCAGCAAGCAGGCATATAGACCGGGCCACCTGATCGGAAACCGTCTGCTTACATCGCTTGTTTCGCTGTTCTTCGGCGACCAAAGTCGAGACATGCTGTCCGGCTACAAGGCTCTGTCACGCCGGTTTGTAAAGACATTTCCGGCGGTAAGCGCAGGCTTTGAGATCGAGACCGAACTCCTCATACATGCGCTGGAACTCGGAGTTCCCATGAGCGAGGTCGAAACGCACTACAAGGAGCGGCCTGCGGGCTCGCTGAGCAAACTGGCGACCTACAAAGACGGCTTTCGCATCCTGTGGGTGATTTTCCACCTGATCCGCGACCTGCTGCCGCTTCCGTTTTTCCTGTCGATCGCCGCGGTTCTGGCGCTGATAGCAATCGGATTCGGCACACCCGTTTTCCTCAACTATCTCTCCACTGGATTGGTGCCTCGTTTCCCGACCTTGATAGCCGTATCGGCGGCAATGATCCTCGCATTCCTTTCGGTGTTCGCCGGCCTCATTCTCGATAGCGTCGCGCGCGGCCGCAAGGAGGCGAAGCTGCTTGCCTATCTATCCTACCGATCGGTGCAGCGGTGAGCGTGACGAGCGCGAAAATAGCGCGCTTCCTCTTTGCCGGAGGCATTGGGTTCGTCACTGACGCGGCCGTGTTCTTCGGCTTCGTGTACGGTTTTGGCGGCTCGATTATCGCCGCCCGCGTGCTAGCAAGCCTGGTCGCGATGACGGTAACCTGGGCCCTCAACCGGAGCATGACTTTCATTGACGGCCGCATGCAAAACAGAACTGCCGAGTACGGCAAATATCTGATTGCATCCTTCGTCGGGATGGGTGCGAACCTCATCGTGTTGAACGAGGCCAGTAAGATTGACGCCAATTTCTACCATGTGCCCGCGTATCTCCTCGGCGCGATTGCAGGCCTCGTCGTCAACTACGCTCTGTACGACCGAATGGTTTTCAACGGCCATCGAAGCCTGGGGTGATGGAAATGGCCGCTGATCAGGATCGGGCGCCCCGAGACGAGAATTTCGACTCCGTCTTTTATCGCGACGGGGCATCGAATTCGTTTGCGATGCGCCTGCTCAAGACCGCCAGGCGGAACATGTTCAATCTGTTCATTGAACAGATGCGCCCCTCCCCGCAAACGACCGTTCTCGATATCGGCGTTTCCGACGACGAGAATGAAGGCGCCAATTTCCTCGAAAAGTCCTACCCGTGGCCAGAAAAAGTGACTTGCGCCGGGATCGGAACCGGCGAGCAGGTCAAGGCACGTTACCCCTCCGCCACCTTCCGGCAAATCATTCCCAACGAGCCGCTGCCTTTTGCCGACAAGTCATTCGACATAGCGACGTCCAACGCGGTGCTGGAGCATGTTGGAGGAGTGCAAGAGCGCAGGCAATTCATCCTGGAGCACCTGCGGGTTGCCCGCTCCGTCTTCATCACCGTCCCCAACCGCTGGTTCCCGGTCGAACATCACACCGGATTGCCGCTTCTGCATTATTCGCCATCCGCATTCCGCGCGCTGCTCGGCAAATCATCGATGGGTTATTGGACCAAGCCGGAGAACATGGATTTTCTCAGCCGCGACCTGATCGGGCGAGAATGGCCGGGAGCCAAGGCGCCGCGCATCTGGATGACGGGGATCAAGCTCGGTCCCTTCAGTTCGAACATCGCCATCGTTGCCGGCGATCATGCTCAGACCTAGCCGGTACATTCCATGCGCGGATCTTCAGTCCTGAGACTGGTCAACGCATGGGCGTTGCCATTGGCGCTCGTCGTCCTGTTTTGCCTCTATCAGTACAGATATTTGACCTATCCCTCCGTTCCCGGCAACAATGCGCAATATCCGCTGGGCTGGTGGGGATGGATTGACCAGGGTCTCTACTGGAAGTCCGCGAAGGCCTTCGCCGTCCTCGATCTCAGGCCCGCATCGCATTTCTATCCGCCGCTTTATCCCCTCTTCGGCGCGCTCTTTCTACCAATTTCGGAAATGCACCCCTTCTATCTGGTCAACCTCGCGCTGATGGCCGGTTTCTTTCTGCTCGTGTTCCGCCTGTTTCGACCGCACCTCGGGCCCGCCGCCGCAGCTCTTTTCACATTGGCGGGCATGGTCGGTTACCCGATCATCGGGCTTCAGTGGGTTGTTCCGTGGACCAGCACGCTTGGCGCGTTCCTCCTCGCCGCGGCCCTTGTACTTCTCGACCGCTTCGATCGGCTGAGGCATTCATCGCTCCCCGCATCGACCTTCGCGACCAACGCGATCCTGTTCGGCATTGTTGTCGGCGCCCAGATCCCCGTTCGTACCGCGGACTTCGCCACGACTGCTCCGGCTGCAATCGCCTATGCGTCGCTTGTCGTGGCGATGGCAGTGGGCAATGAACCCGACGCGCGCAGAAACGGGATCGTTTCCATAGGCGCCGGGGCGGCTGGGTTTGCCTTGCCAGTGCTGTTCTTCGCAACATTCAATTACCTGAGCGCCGGAACTCTGGCCGGCACATATTTCCAGGCCGTCGCAGGAGGAATTGGCTTCGACATTTTCCAGGTTCCGGAGCGGCTCTTTTCGCTTCTTGTTGCCTCACAGGTCTATTTCCTGGAGTTCAATGCCGATTGGATCAGCGTGATCCCCATCCTGTTCATCGCCGTCGTTCTTGCGATCGTTCTGATCGTTTTCCCGGAGCCCCTGTTCATGCGGGTGGCCGGCTTGATGATGGCCGTGCATCTGATCGTTTATGCGAGCTATCGGGACAGCGTCCCGACCGGCATGTTCCGCTATTTCAACGTCCACTACTACAAGTGGATGTTTCCCATCGCGTTGGGGATTGTCGCCTACAGGCTGAAGCCGTCCGCTTTCGGCCGAAGGGAGGCAATCACTGTTGCGACGGGCGCGCTCATAGTCCTGCTCGTCGCATCCGTGACCGCGCAGCGTCGGGATGTGCCGATACTCGCCTCGACCTCCGAAGACAGAACCGTGAGGCTGGATGTTCAACAGCCCAATGCCATCCAGATAATCGATCTGGTGGGCGTGAAGGCTCCGCCTGAGAGCAATGCAATAACAGTCGAAACGTCCGCGACGATCGATGGCAGGCGGCTTTTCCCCGTCCGCGACTACAGATTTGTCGCCAACGAAAAACTTGTCCGTCTGATACTGGGCAGCCCGCAGAATGCCGGCTCGGTGGAGATTCACCTGTCGAAATATGTCGAGCCGCCCAAACCCGGCTGGACGGCTCGCGCCTCATCAATGAGTTTTAGGCTCGGACTGCCGTTCGCGCAGCAACGGCTCGACACGTCCGTTCCCGGCTCCCCGTTCTCCTTGCCGCCCGGCGGCGCCCACTGAGGGCTACCTCTCATTGGCGTTTTCCACAGTGATCGAACCGTGATCCGGTGCATCAAACTGTGATCCGGCGGATTTAGTTTTGACAAATTCGGTTGGTTTCTGCTCTCTTCCATCCGCCGTTGAGGATCCGCCGCCATAGTGCCGGCGCAATGACCAAAGAGGACGACGATGCGTACCCTGATTGGCGCTGTTGCCGCCATGTTGCTGATTTCCACCGCCGCTGCATTCGCCGGCCAGACCGAAGGCCTGATCAAGAAGGTCGACAAGGACACGCTGACGCTGACACTGGATGACGGCAAGTCCTACAAGCTCAATGCCGAAACCGATCTCGACGCGCTGCAGCCGGGCATGGACATTGTGATTGCCTATGACGTGACCAATGGCGAGAACGTGGTCACCGATATGCAGTTGCCGGACAGTGACGCGAATTGATTCAGATGATGCTGGCCTGACCTGAATCGCCACACCTTCCACAGTCCGCCCTACAACCACTCCAGGGTCCGACCCTGCAGCCGGAGCAAGCGGTCCTGCGGGATTTCGAGGCTTGCCGCCTCCTGCTTGGACAGGCCTTCGACGAAGCGGAACAGGCAGCGCATGACGCCGCCATGAGTGACGCAGACCGTCTGCCGGTCCAGGGCGTCGAAGAATGGCTTTATCCGCTCGAGCAGCATCTGGTAGCTCTCGGCGCCCTCGCCGGGCGGCTGGAAGTCCCATTTGGCGAAGCGGCGCCCCTGCGTCGAGCCGGGAAGCCTGGCCTCGAGCTCGCGGAAGGTAAAGCCCTGCCAGTCGCCGAAACTTATTTCGACCAGCAGCGGATCGGTGCGGTAGGCAAGCGGATCGAGACCCATCGCCGCGCGCAACCGCTCCATCGTCTCGCGCGTGCGCCGCATCGGGCTGGCGACAAAGTCGAAATCGTCCGAATTGTCGACGAACTCGGCCAGTCGGATCCCATTCCGGGTCGCCTGCTCGCGCCCCAGCGCGTTTATGTCGGTGTCTGCCTGGCCCTGCAGTCGACGCTCGGCATTCCACTCCGTCTGGCCGTGGCGCACGATGTAGACGAGCGGATACATCAGGTCTTCCGGCGAAAGATCACGACAGACTGCAGGCGGGGGGATGCCAGCTCGAGGAGACTATTCCTTGACGGTCGAGATATCGGGCGCGTCGACCGCCTTCATGCCGACGACATGGTAGCCTGAATCGACGTGATGGACCTCGCCGGTGACACCGCGCGACAGATCCGACAGGAAATAGACGCCTGAATCGCCGACCTCTTCCTGGGTGACCGTCTGCTTCAGCGGCGCATTGTATTCGTTCCACTTCAGGATGTAGCGGAAGTCGCCGATGCCAGAGGCGGCAAGGGTCTTGATCGGGCCGGCCGAGATGGCGTTGACGCGGATCTTCTTGGCGCCGAGGTCGACGGCGAGGTAGCGGACGCTCGCTTCAAGCGCAGCCTTGGCGACACCCATGACGTTGTAGTGCGGCATCACTTTTTCGGCGCCGTAATAGGTCAGCGTCAACAGCGAGCCGCCATCGACCATCAGCGGCTCGGCCCGCTTGGCGATGGTGGTGAAGGAAAACACCGAAATGTCCATGGTGCGCAAGAAATTGTCGCGCGTCGTCTCGACATAGCGGCCGGTCAGCTCGTCCTTGTCGGAAAAGGCGATGGCGTGGACGAGGAAGTCGAGCTTGCCCCAATGCTTGGCGATGTCGTCGAAAACGGCATCGAGGCTTGCCGGATCGGTGACGTCGCAATGACCGGCGACATGCGCGTTGAGTTCCGCCGCCAGCGGCTCGACGCGCTTCTTGAAGGCTTCGCCCTGATAGGTCAGCGCAATCTCGGCGCCGTGATCGACGCAGGCCTTGGCGATGCCGAAGGCGATCGACCGATTGTTCGCGACGCCGAGGATCAGCCCGCGCTTGCCGGCCATAAGGCCCTGTCCACCCGCCATGTGAGCGTTCTCCGCAAGAATGTCTGCTTTGTGGAGAGCCCTATCGCACAGGCACAAGGCCCCTTCAAGCGCCCATAGCGGACTGTCCGGGGGAGAAAACTTCGAAGGTCAGCCGTTTTGGCGGCGCATCAGCGCTTCCAACTCGCTGTCACCGCCCTCGGGCAGCATCAGCCTGACATGGACGTAGAGGTCACCATGGCCGCCGGTTTTCTCCGGCAAGCCCCGGCCCTTGAGCCGCAGCACCTTGTCGGAGCTCGACCATGCCGGGACATTGACCGCGAGGCGGCCGGTCGGCGTCTCGACCGCAACCTTGGCGCCCAGCACGGCATCGGCCAGCGCCACCGGCAGGTCGGCGTGCAGGTCGCGGCCCTCGACACGGTAGCGCGGGTGGCGACGGAAATGGATCTTGACCAGCGCATCGCCCGGCTGACCCGGCCCCTGCTCGCCCTGGCCCTTCAGACGGATGGTCTGACCGTCCTCGACATAGGCCGGCAACTTGACGGCGACCTTGCGACCGTCGGGGAACATCGCCGTCACCTTCTCGGCGGTGGCCGCCTCCTCGATGGTGACATCGAGCGTGACATTGAGGTCAGCGGCCTGGGCCGGCTGGCGACGGTCGCCTGTTCGCGCGCCGCTGGGGCCGGCGC
>NZ_RZOT01000352.1:0-6403 GCF_003999085.1 Mesorhizobium sp. M4A.F.Ca.ET.090.04.2.1 | reverse complement strand
GTCGGCGGCGCGCACGCGGGCCCGCGCGGCCATGCCGTAGCGCCGCACCAACTCCTCGACCGGCACGCGTGAGCGTTCGGTGGTGGTCACCACGCTGAAGCGCTGAGCAATGAAGGAGGCGAGGCTGAGCGCCGCCTCACAGATGCCGATGACCGGGATGTTCGCCATGGCGCGCGCCGCGTCCAGTCCGGTGTCGTCAAAACAGGCGATGATCGCCGCCTGCGCGCCGGCGCGCTCGCCGGCGGCGATCTCGACCAGCAGGCCGGGCACCGCAAGTGCCTCGTCATAATAGCCCTCTATAGACACAGGCCCCATCGACGAAGTGACGGCGAAGATCTCCGTCGAGGCGCTGGCAACGGAGCGGGCGGCCGCTGCGACGGTTTCGGTCATGCTGGCGGTCGTGTTCGGGTTCACCACGAGAATCTGCACGTTGGCTCCGTTCAGGCTCGCGCCCGGCGGCGGCCGACATAGACGATCGCGCCGAGCGTCAGCAGGATCACCAGGAAAGAGAACACGGTCGTCACCGTGCCAAGCGCATAGAGCACCGGCGTCGTTACATTCGTCGTCATGCCATAGATCTCGAGCGGCAGCGTGTTGAAGGTGCCCGACGTCATCAGCGTGCGGGCGAACTCGTCATAGGAGAGTGTGAAGCCAAACAGGCCGACGCCGATCAGGCTGGGCGCGATCATCGGCAGAACCACATGCGCGAAGGTCTGCCAGGCGGTGGCGCCAAGGTCGCGAGCGGCCTCCTCATAGGCCGGCGAGAACCGGTTGAAGACGGCGAACATGATCAGCACGCCGAAGGGCAAGGTCCAGGTCAGATGCGCGCCGAAGGCCGAGGTGTACCAGGCCGGACGAAAGCCGATCTGCTGGAAGACGACACCGATGCCGAGGCTGATGATGATCGACGGCACGACCAGGCTGGCGACGGCGAGATAGAACAGCGCCGTGGCGCCGCGGAACTTGCGGCGGAAGGCAAGCCCGGCGAGCAGTGAGACGATGACGGTCACCGCCATCACCATCAGGCCGAGCGCCAGCGAACGCCTGAAGCTGCCGCCGAAATCGCCCACCGCCTGCTTCTCGAACAGGTTGGCGAACCAGTGCAGCGAGACGCCGTTGAGCGGAAAGGTCAGGCCGCCATTCTCACCCTGGAAGGACAGGATCAGGATCGCCGACAGCGGCCCGTAGAGGAACAGCACGAACAGAGCGAAGAAGGCCGCCAGCCCGTAGAATTCGAGAGTGCGCTTCTCGCGGTTCATCGCCTCAGAGCTCCTTGCGGATGTCGACGATGCGCAGGATGCCGGCGACCATCAGGAGCACCAGCACCAGAAGCACGACCGCGTTGGCGGCGGCGGCCGGATATTGCAGAAGCGACATCTGGTTCTTCATCATCAGCGCGACGGAGGCGCTCTGTCCGCCCGACATCACCTGCACGGTGGAAAAATCGGCCATCACAAGCGTGACGACAAAGATGGTGCCGATCGCCATGCCGGGCTTCGCGAGTGGGATGACGACATTCCACAGGATCTGCCAGCCGGAAGCGCCGGCGTCGCGCGCGGCCTCGAACAGCGAGCGGTCGATGCGCATCAGCGTGTTGAAGATCGGCGTCACCATGAACAGCGTGTAGAGATGCACCATGGCGAGCACGACGGCGAATTCGGAATAGAGCAGCCATTCGATCGGCCTCGGTACCAGCCCCAGATGCACCAGCGTCGAGTTGACCAGGCCGTTGCGGCCGAGCACCGGAATCCACGAGATCATGCGGATGATGTTGGAGGTCAGGAACGGCACGGTGCAGACCAGGAACAGCACCATCTGCATGGCCGTGGTGCGGATGTGGAAGGCGAGGAAATAGGCGACCCAGAAGCCGATGAAGAGCGTCAACGCCCAGACGATGGCAGTGTATTTCAGCGTGTTGAGATAGGTCTTCCAGGTGACCCAGGAACCGAGCACGTCGGAATAGTTGGTCGTCAGGAAATCCGGATACATCGCCGCGAAGTCGTAGTCCCAGAAGCTGACGACGACGATCATCAGGATCGGCAGCAGCAGGAACGCGCCGAGGATCAGCGCGAGCGGCGTCGCCTGCAGATAGGGCGCGATCACGCCGATCGAGAACCGGCGGCGCCTGGCGGGCTTGGCCGCGGCCATTGCAGGGCGTTCGAGCGCGACTGTCATGCGTGATATCCGACGAGCGGTTGTGTTTGCGGATGACGGCGGCGTCGCCGCCGTCATCCGCGATCAGTGCATCACGCCGCGATGAACTCGTTCCAGCGCTTCACCATGTAGCGGTCCTCGTCCATCACCGAGTTCCAGCAGGCAACCTTGCCCATGCGCTCGACGAAGGAACCGCCGTCACGCACCGCGCCAGCCTTCTCCATCACCTTGCCGTCCGGCGCGACGATGTCGCCCTTTGCCGGCTTGCCCTCGACCCAGAAGCCCCATTCATCCTCGGACATGAACTGCTTGGCCGTGTCCATGGCGGCGGAATAGTAGCCCTGGCGGTTGAGATAGGCGCCGACCCAACCGGACAGGTACCAGTTGATGTATTCATAGGCCGCGTCGAGCTCGGCGCCCTTGAGATGCGCCGCGAGGCCGAGGCCGCCGCCCCACGAGCGATAGCCTTCCTTGAGCGGCTGATATTTGCAGGCGATGCCCTTGGAGCGCACCGCTGCCACCGCCGGCGACCACATCGACTGGATCACCACTTCGCCGGACGCCATCAGGTTGACGCTCTCGTCGAAGGATTTCCAGAAGGCGCGGAACTGACCGTCCTGCTTGGCCTTGATCAGGAAATCGATCGTCTTGTCGATCTCCTCCTTGGTCATGTTGCCCTTGTCTGCATATTTGATGTTGCCCATGGCTTCCATGATCATGGCCGCATCCATGATGCCGATCGACGGGATGTTGAGGATGGCGGCCTTGCCCTTGAAAGCCGGATCCATGATGTCGGCCCAGGTGGTGATGTCGCGGCCGACGAGGTCGGGGCGGATGCCCAGCGTGTCGGCATTGTAGATGGTCGGAACCATCGTCATCCACTGGGTCGGTTCCTTGGCGAAGGCCTTGGAATCCTGCGCCTCCACGAAGCCGACCGTGTGTGGTGCCGTGCCTTGCGCGATCACGCTGTCGGGCGTCAGCTTGCCGGTGATGAACAGCGGCACGATCTTGTCGTAATATTTCAGCTTCTTGACGTCCATCGGCTGCATGACGCCGGTCGGATATACCTTCTTGGCGATCCAGTATTCGATGTCTGCGATGTCGTAGCTGTCGGGCTGTGTCACCGCGCGCTGCGCGGCGGCATCGGAATCGGTCGCCGTCATCTCCAGCGTGATGCCGAGATCCGCCTTACACTTTTCGGCGATGGCATTGAGGTTAGACACGCCGGTACCGAACTGGCGCAGCGTGATGTTCGACTGCGCCCAGATGGTCGGGAAGCCGGTGATGACGCCGGAGCCGGCGGCAAGGCCGACCGCCGCTGCGCCCGTCTTGAGCAGCGAGCGGCGGGAAATGCCTGTCTTCTTGTCGGTTGTGTTGGTCATTGTCAGTTCCCCTTTTGGTTTGGTTGTGATGGTTCAGGAATCGAGACGACCGAGGATGATCGCATCCTCGGCGTCCCAGGCGATCGGCACCGCGTCGCCGACGGCGACCGGCCTGGCAAAAAAGCCCTCGTCGTCGAGGATGACTGTGAACTCCTCGATGCCAGCGCCGTTGACCGAGAGCTTCACGGTTGCGCCGCGATACTCGATGTTGGAAACGATGCCGCTGAAGCCGAGCCCCGCCGCCGGCGCCTCGCCGATGCGCACATGGTCGGTGCGGATGGCGATGTCGATCGGCTCGCCGGGCTCGCGGCCCTGCCCGCTCGCGGCGAGCGAGACGCCGCCCGGCACCTCAAAGAGAACCATGCCGTCGCTGCTGCCGCTGACGCGGCCGGACACGACATTGTGGTCGCCCATGAAGCGGGCGACGAAAGCGGTCGCCGGCCGTTCGAATACGGTGCGCGGCGGCGCCGCCTGCTCGATGCGGCCATTGTTCATCACCACGATCAGGTCGGCCAGCGCCATTGCCTCCTCCTGGCTGTGGGTGACGTGAACGAAGGTGATGGCGAGCGAGGTCTGCAGCTTCTTCAGCTCCGCCCGCATGCGTATCTTGAGGAACGGATCGAGCGCCGAAAGCGGCTCGTCGAGCAGCAGCGCCTCGGGATCGGTGATCAATGCGCGGGCCAGCGCCACGCGCTGCTGCTGCCCGCCTGAAAGCTGCGCCGGGCGGCGGCTTGCATAGGCTTCCATCTGCATCAGCTTCAGCATGTCGAGCGCCTTGGAGCGGCGCTCCTCCTTGCCGACACCCTTCATCTTCAGGCTAAAGGCGACATTGTCGACGAGGTCGAGATGCGGAAACAG
This sequence comes from Mesorhizobium sp. M4A.F.Ca.ET.090.04.2.1, assembly GCF_003999085.1. Classification (NCBI taxonomy): domain Bacteria; kingdom Pseudomonadati; phylum Pseudomonadota; class Alphaproteobacteria; order Hyphomicrobiales; family Phyllobacteriaceae; genus Mesorhizobium; species Mesorhizobium sp. M4A.F.Ca.ET.090.04.2.1. The sequence goes on along the minus strand of NZ_RZOT01000352.1, from coordinate 2,009 downwards.
CGCATAGGACTGGAACATCATGGCTGTGCCGCGCTTGGCAGGCGGCAGGTCGGTGACGACGGTGTTGCCGAGCCGCACGTCGCCGCTCGAGATGCTCTCATGCCCGGCGATCATGCGCAGCGTCGAGGTCTTGCCGCAGCCGGAAGGACCGAGCAGGCAGCAATAGGTGCCGGCCGGAATCTTGAGGCTGATGTCCTCGACGGCGGTGGTCGCGCCATAGACTTTCGAAACGGACACGATGTCGATTTCGGCGGCTTTGGACATCCGGGCTCCTCTTGGCTCGGATTAACCAAAGCATCATGCATGCCAGTTGCCCGCCGCCACCCTCAAGCGTTTGAATCCTCGAGCAAATTGTCGATCCGGCCTCGCGCCCAGCAAAGCAGCACTCGTGTGCGATGCACAAATTATGGGCGATTGTCGGCGATGTCAGCAGAAATCGTATGCAATCTTTTCTACTATTGCGTTCAATTTGGCTCTCGTGCAGGCGGCCCGATTCAGGCTACAAGAGCTGAGGACCTTGCCGCCATGAACATCGCCGACCAGACCTTCCCAGCCGTCGACAACGCCAACGAGGATCGCGCCCAGGCGATCCGCGACCAGTTGCGGGACGCCATCGTCGACCGCCGGCTTGCGCCCGGAACCAAACTGTCCGAAGGCGAGGTCGGCACCCTATTCGATGTCAGCCGCACCGTCGCACGCGCGGCGCTGCAGATGCTCTCCTTCGAAGGCTTGGTGCGCACCGAGCGCAATCGCGGCGCCTTCGTCGCCAATCCCTCGCCGGAAGAGGCGCGCCAGGTCTTTGCCTCGCGCCGGCTGATCGAGCCCGGCATCGCGGTCGCCGCCGCCGGGCGCATCACACCGGCTGACGTTGCCGCCTTCAAGGCACAGCTCGAGGAAGAGGGCCGCTTTATCGCCGAGCGCGGGCCGAGCGCAAGGCGCTCCGAGATCAAGGCCTCCGGCGATTTCCATCTGCTGTTGGCTTCCGTGGCCGGCAATGTCATCCTGCAGCGCTTTATGGAAGAGCTGGTCGCGCGCTCCTCGCTGGTGATCGCGCTCTATGGCCGCTCCGGCATTTCGAGCTGCGGCCACAACGAGCATCTGCAGATCCTGGACGCGCTGGAGAACGGCAACGCCGAACGCGCCAGCGCGCTGATGCTGCACCACATCGACCATATCGAGGCTGATCTCGACCTGCGCGTCAGGAGCGGTCCGGCGCTGCGGCAGGCCCTCGAGTCCTGACAACCTGCGCGAGCCGGCCGATGCCGTTGCTTGTTTCAATCTTGGCCTGGAACGCGCGCTCACCCCGGCCCGGATGGCGCGAAGCCTGTGCTTGCCCCTTGCGTGCGTCAATTCGGCCGGCGGCTGCCGGGCTGACTATCGTTGGGAGGAGTTTTGCGAACGTTTGCAAAGAGTTAGCGAGGAAATGGCCTCGGCCTGCATGCAGGCCGCCCTACTTTGGTACGGGGAGCGCAATACTGGACACCAACGATGAAGGCTGGAAATGTGCTTCATGTTTCACGGTTCGGAGGGCTGAATCGGAGCAGGAGCAGGATGGCGCTGAAAGCCGAAGACATTGCCGGCCATCCGGCTGTGCACCGTGGTGTCCAGGAGCAGTCACGGGCGCTTATCCAGATCTACGAAACGAGCCCTCGGCTGGCCGCGATCTTCGCCACGCAGCAACGCTGGCTGATGGGCCATGTCGGCCTTGCCCTGCATTTCAGGCGGAATCCGAACGACCATCACACCGCGCTGACCTTGGCGCGCTTCCTCAAGGTGATACGCCAGAATTCGGTAGCCAGCCGCAACACGGCGGAAGCCTTCATCAAGGAGATGTTGCATTACAACATCGCCGAATATCTGCCGACAAGCGAAGATGCGCGCGCCCATCCCATGCAGCCCACGGCAGCCACCATCAAGACATTCACGGGCTGGGTCCTCGCCCATCTCAGGACGCTGGATATGATCGACGGCTGCAATCTGGCCAGCATTTCGGGCCGGTCGAGGAAGGT
>NZ_RZOT01000351.1:0-6414 GCF_003999085.1 Mesorhizobium sp. M4A.F.Ca.ET.090.04.2.1 | reverse complement strand
CCTTGGGTATTGCGTATCGCCGCCGCTGCGCTTCGGGCGCCTTCGTCACGCCAATCTCAGCCGAATTTCAGCCGCGCCTCACGACAACCGGTCGGGTCCGGTTCACGCTGGGCGAAAAAGGGATGGATGCGATCATGGCGCAGGCGCAAGGCACGGCACATTGGGACGAGAACCATTCTCGCGGCTTTCTGCACAACGGGCGTTATTTCGTGCCGGAACGCGAGCGCCAGGTCGGGATCATCGCCGACCTCATTCCGCAACCCGCGCCGGGTGGCCTGCTGGTCGAGCTGTGCTCCGGCGAGGGGCTGCTCAGCCGCGCGCTGCTGGAGCGCTTTGCCGACTGCCATGTCCTGGCGCTCGACGGCTCGGCGCAAATGCTGGAGCAGACGCAGGCCACCTGCCGCGACCATGCCGGGCGCCTGACCACTGCCGCGTTCGAGCTGGCGCAGAGCGGCTGGCGGCGCTTTGCCGAGCCGCCGCATGCGGTCGTCTCCTCGCTCGCCATCCATCATCTCGACGGCCGGCAGAAGCAGGACCTGTTTGCCGATCTGGCGGCGGCGCTCAAGCCCGGCGGCGTGCTGGTGGTGGCCGACATCGTGCGCCCGCCGAGCGCAGGCGGGCTCGACATCGCCGCGCGGCAATGGGACGAGGCGGTGCGCGCCCGGGCGCTGGCGATCGACGGCGATCTCGCCGCCTTCGCCGAGTTCAACCGCCTGGGCTGGAACTATTTCCGCAACCCGGACGGCGAGCCGATTGACAAGCCCTCCTCGCTCGCCGAGCAGCTTTCCTGGCTTGCGAAGGCGGGCTTCATCGAAGTCGACTGCGCCTGGCTGTTCGCCGGCCACGCCATCTTCAGCGGGCGAAAGCCTTGATGTCTTCGGGCGGGCGTGATGTCTTCGAGCATGCGAGGGCCGTGACAGACTCCTAGCCATCGCGCGGATCGAATTGGTTGACGTCTCCTCGAGGGGCGACATGACGACGTTCGAATTCTCCGGCCACAGGCTCGATCTGCACAGGGGCAGGCTGCAGAGGGGCGGGCACGACGTCGACCTGCGCGCCAAGTCGCTCTCGCTGCTCGTCTACCTGCTGGAGAATGCCGGCCGCGTCATCGGCAAGGACGAGCTGGTCAATGCGGTCTGGCCGAACATCGCCGTTTCCGACGATTCGCTCACCCAATGCATGAAGGACATCCGCAAGGCGCTCGGCGCCGAGGCCGATGGCCTGATCCGCACCGTGCTGCGGCGCGGCTATGTGATCGACGAGGAGCGCGTGCGCCGCCTCGAGGATCGGGTTGCCACCGCGGCCGGGGAGGGGACGGCCGACGACAAGCCGTCGATCGCGGTGCTGCCCTTCGAGAACCTCAGCGGCGACCCGGCGCAGGACTATTTCGCCGACGGCATGGTCGACGAGATCACCACGGCGCTGTCGCGCATGCGCTGGCTGTTCGTCATCGCCCGCAATTCGAGCTTCGCCTACAAAGGACAGGCCGACGGCGTGAAACGGGCCGGAGCCGAACTCGGCGTGCGCTACGTACTGACCGGCAGCGTCCGCAAGGCCGCCGACCACATCCGCCTCACCGGACAGCTCATCGACTCCGCTTCCGGCAAGACGATCTGGGCCGACCGTTACGACGGCACCATGGCCGACGTGTTCGACCTGCAGGACCGGCTTGCGGAGAGTGTCGTCGGCGCCATCCAGCCGTCGATCCTGTCGGCCGAAATCGAGCGTTCACGGCGCAAGCGGCCGGAAAGCCTCGCCGCCTACGACTACGTGCTGCGCGCCTTTCCGCTCACCTGGTCGCTCGAGCGGGCGCAGAACGAGGAAGCCGGCACGCTGCTTGATCGCGCGATCGCGATCGAGCCGGATTATCCGCTGGCGCTTTCGCTGCTCGCCTGGTGCCATCTGCAGCGCGCCGGCTACCGCTGGACCGAAACGCCGGCCGCTTCACGGGAGGAGGGCCTGCGCCTGGCGCAGAAGGGGGCGGCGCTCTCCGGCGACGACCCTATGGTGCTTGCGGTGCTCGGCGCGGCGCATTCCTTTGCCCGCGACTACGATGTCGCCGACATGCATCTGGCGCGGGCGCGCGCGCTCGATCCGAATTCCGCCTGGGCCTGGCTGCGCAGCGCCTGGCTGGACGTCTATCGCGAGCGGCCCGAGGCGGCGATCGAGAAGTTCGAGCATTTCGAACGGCTGAGCCCGCGCGATCCGATGGGCTACATGGCCGAGATCGGCATCGGCGCCGCGCATTTCGTCGCCGCGCGCTACGATCAGGCGGTGGCGCTGACGCAGCGCGGCCTTAGCCAGCAGCCGGGCACCTGGTGGGGACTGCGCCTGCTGGTCACGGCGCTGGTTCATGCCGGTCGCAAGGACGAGGCACGGCACGCTTGCCGCAGGCTGATGGAAACCTACCCGGGCCTCACCGTTGCCAGGGTCGGCGACGCCTCGCCCTTCGACGCGGGCACGACTGAACGCATCGCCGCCGGCCTGCGCGAGGCCGGCCTGCCGGACTGACTGGAACGCCGGCGGCCGGCCCCGGAGTATCGCGCTCAGAATTCACGGCGATGGCGGCGGTCGTCCACGACCTTCGCAAGCACCTCGGTCGGGTCACGGTCGACCGGCAGCGTCAGCGCGTTCTCGACGTCGAAGGCGGTGAGGCCGATGTCGCGGCGCTCGCATTCGCTCATGGCGGCGAGCGCGGCCAGCTCGCTACGCGCCTTCCAGAAGCGCGGCAGCCACAACAGTGCCGATACGGCAGCGGTGGCAAACCGGGAGTGCCGGAAAGGGGACGCCTGGCGCCGGTTGTGAGCAGTGGCGCCGGTGAAGGAAACGATCGTGGTCATGGCGTTGATCTCCGAACTGTCCTCTGTGACAGCAAGGCGGAGGATAGTCGCCGCCCCGCCGGAGATCGTGACGCGCCGCCGAAACTTCAGGGAAATTGCGGCGAAACCCGCAGGCCGCGCGGCAGGGGGAGCGCGCTGGTGAAAGCGGCGAGGCGCCAGCCGCCATTGACAATTCACCGTCCGCTCCGCTCCATCCCCGTCATGACCTATGATCGTTCCTGGCTCGAGGCAGCCGTCCGCGCGAAATCCCGGCCCAGCTTCTTGTTCTTCTGGGGCCATCAGCCGTCGAAGGACGGAAGCATCACCACGTCCTGTCTCAGCCAGTGGTGGCCCGCGCCCTTCACGGTCGACCGGCTGACCTATGCGACGGCGGAACACTGGATGATGGCCGGCAAGGCGCGGCTGTTCGGCGACGACGAGGCCGTGCGCCGCGTGCTCGCCGCCGCGAGCCCGAAGCAGGCCAAGCAGGTGGGGCGCGAGGTGCGCGGCTTCGACGGAGCGAGTTGGGATGCCGAGAAGTTCCGCCTCGTTTCGGAAGGCAGCTTCCAGAAATTCCGGCAGAACGGGCCGCTTGGCGAATTCCTGCTGGCGACGAAGGATGCCGTGCTGGTCGAGGCAAGCCCCGTCGATCGCATCTGGGGCATTGGCCTCGCCGCGGGTGACGAGCGCGCGGCGAACCCGCTCACCTGGCGCGGCGACAACCTGCTCGGCTTTGCGCTGATGGAGGCGCGAGACAGGCTGCGCTGAGGCGCTGCTGCCTCCTTCCCGCCGGCGTCAGTCCGAGTCGGAGGAAGCCTTGCCGCATTCAGCCAGCACCTTGCCGATCGCCGCGCTCGAGTCGGCAAGCGAAAAACTGTTCTCGCCATATTTGTCGGACGTGACGGTGACCTCGCCCTTGCCGCGCAGCAGGCCAAGCAGCGGGTCGGTGCTGCCGAACTGCGTCGTGAAGTAATTGTACATTGCCTCGAGCACCAGCGTCTTCGTCACCGTCTTGCCGCCGGCCCTGAACGCGAACGAAGCCTTGATGCCCGGCTCCAGCTCCGGCCCGGCCTCGCCGAGGTCGTAGCTCAGCGTCGGCTTGCCGAAACAGGTCAGCATCAGATGCGCGCCACCCTTCGGCCCGCCGCAAACCGACGCCGTCAGCACGCTGCCGCCCTCGTCCTCCTCCATCTTCGCGCTCCAGCTGCAGGATGCGGCGGGGGCCGGCTGGGTGGCCGCCAGCGCTCCCAAGACGATGAATGCCGCCAATATTCTTCGCATTGATTTCCCCCCAAGGCCGTCGAGACCATCTGGCGACCATACAGGACAAATGACGCCGTGGCATGATCCCTCGAGCGCAGGCGCGGCGCTGGAGATTGGCGCAAGCGGTCGAGCGCGTAATCTCGCCCGCAAGGGGATAGATCGGCGGTTGCGCCGCTTTCGCCTCACCACCCGCATTGGACTTCACCAAAATGCAACCCATATCTTCTCCATGGAGCTTTGAGCGTGACCTTCGCGCGGGTGGCCCTTCTTGCCGCTGCTCTCATGGCCGCGGCCGTCGTTTCTCCCTTCTCTTCCGACGGGACCGGCAAGGTCGCGCTGAGCGTCGCCATTGACGGCGCCATCGGGCCGGCGAGCACAAGGCAGCTCGAGGAGGCGCTCGACACCGCCGCCAAACGCAATGCCGCGGTCCTCATCCTTCAGCTCGACACGCCTGGCGGCCTGGTCACCTCGATGCGCGAGATGATCGCCGACATCCTGGCCTCGCCGGTGCCCGTCATCGGCTATGTCGCCCCGGCCGGCGGCCATGCAGCCAGCGCCGGCACCTACATCCTCTACGCCACCCATGTCGCGGCGATGGCGCCGGGCACCAATCTGGGCGCGGCGACGCCGGTCGAGATGGGCGGGCTGCCGTCGCTTCCCGGCGGCGAGAAGGACAAAGACCAGAAGGACGCCACCGGGCGGGCGGCGGGCGACGCGATGATGGCCAAGGTCACCAATGACGCGGTGGCGCTCATCCGCTCGCTCGCCGAATTGCGCGGGCGCAATGGCGACTGGGGCGAAAAGGCGGTGCGCGAGGCGGCGAGCCTGTCGGCCAACGCCGCATTGCAGGAGCATGTCATCGACTTCGTCGCCCGCGACACGACCGAGCTTTTGCAATTGGCCGAGGGGCGCACCGTCGACGTGGCCGGGCAGAAAAAGGTACTGGCGACCAAGGGGCTGCCGGTCGAGACGCTGGAGCCCGGCTGGTTCATCCGGCTGCTTTCCGTCATCACCGACCCCAACACCGCCGTCATCCTGATGCTGGTCGGCGTCTACGGCATCATCTTCGAGTTCACCAGCCCGGGCGCCGTGGCGCCCGGCGTCATCGGCGCGATCTGCCTGTTGCTCGGCCTCTATGCGCTCAACCTCCTGCCGATCAACTATGCCGGCCTGGCGCTGATGCTGCTCGGCATTGCCTTCCTCGTCATCGAGGCCTTCAATCCCACCGTGGTGCTGGGCCTGGGCGGCGTCGCCGCCTTCCTGCTCGGCGCGGCCATGCTGCTCAAGGTCGAGGGTCCGGGCTTCGCCATGTCATGGGCGGTCATCGGCCCCGCCGCGGCGCTGACGCTGGGGCTGGCGCTTCTCACCGGAACCTATGTCTGGGCGGCGCGCAAAAACCCGCCGCGCGTCGGCGGCGAGGTCATGCGCGGCCTCCCCGTCAAGATGCTCGACTGGCAGGGCGGCGAGGGCCACGTGCTGGCCCAGGGCGAGCGCTGGCGGGCGAGGGCCGACGAACCTGTCGCGCCTGGCGACAGCGTCGAGGTGACCGATGTCAGCGACCTCGTGCTGACGGTCAGGCGCCGCGATGGCAACAACAACGGAGCAATAAGATGATGGTCGGTTACGTCGCCTATCTGGTCGTTGCGGTGGCCTTGATCATGTTCCTTTCGGCGGCCATCCGCATCCTCAGGGAATATGAGCGCGGCGTGGTCTTCACGCTCGGCCGCTTCACCGCGGTCAAGGGTCCCGGCCTCATCATCCTTGTCCCCTTCATCCAGCAGATGGTGCGGGTGGACCTGCGCGTCGTGGTGCAGGACGTGCCGCCACAGGACGTGATCTCGCGCGACAACGTCTCGGTAAAGGTCAACGCAGTGCTCTATTTCCGCATCGTCGATGCCGAGCGGGCGATCATCCAGGTCGAGGACTTCATGGCCGCCACCAACCAGTTGGCGCAGACCACGCTGCGCTCGGTGCTCGGCAAGCACGAGCTGGACGAGATGCTGGCCGAGCGCGACAAGCTCAACAACGACATCCAGGAGATCCTCGACCAGCGCACCGACGCCTGGGGCATCAAGGTCTCCAATGTCGAGATCAAGCATGTCGATCTCAACGAGAGCATGATCCGCGCCATCGCCAAGCAGGCCGAGGCCGAACGCCTGCGCCGCGCCAAGGTGATCAACGCCGACGGCGAGCAGCAGGCTGCGGCGAAACTGGTCGAAGCCGGCCGCATGCTGGCGGCCGAGCCACAGGCCATGCAGCTGCGCTATTTCGAAGCCCTGCACGACATCGCCGGCGAACGCTCCTCCACCGTGGTCTTCCCGCTGCCAGTGGA
>NZ_RZOT01000350.1:0-6443 GCF_003999085.1 Mesorhizobium sp. M4A.F.Ca.ET.090.04.2.1 | reverse complement strand
CCTTGAGGGAGATGGAGGAGGGGGCATCGGGTGGCAAACCGCCACCCTGGGTAGGCGTCATGGGGCAAGGCTGGAGGGCTTCGCCGGATGTGGACGGGCGCCAGAACCACGCAGCATCAGGCAGAACTGCAATCGGGAGGAATATCGATGATCAAGTCACTTGTTGGTGGCATCGTTGCCGCCACTGCATTCGTTATGCTGAGCTCATCGGCGATCGCCGAGCCGGAAATCGTCAAGGGACCGGCCGCGGAGCCGGACTGCTTCGCGCCGTGGGCAGCCGATACCCAGTTCTTCAAATTCCCCAAGAAGGAGGGCCCGTACCGCATCGCGCTCGCCAACGGCTATATCGCCAATACCTGGCGCATCCAGATGATCCAGACGGCCAAGGCCTATGCCGCGCAGAAGGACGTCGCGGCAAAGCTCAAGGAATTCAAGGTCGTATCGACCGGCGAGGATGTGCCGGCGCAGATTTCGGCGATCAACAACTTCATCGATTCCGGCTTTGATGCGGTCGTCGTCAATGCGCAGAACCCGACGGCCTTCGGGCCGGTGATCAAGCGCGCCAAGGAAGCCGGCGTCGTTCTTGTCGCCTTCGACAACATCCTCGACACCAAGGATGCCATCAACGTCAATGTCGACCAGAAGGGCCTCGGGGAACTGTGGGCCAAGTGGCTGATCAGCCATATACCCGATGGCGGCAAGATCCTGGAAGTACGCGGTGTTGCCGGCACCTCGGTCGACACCGATCGCCACAATGGCATCCATGAGGTCCTGGACGCTTCGGGCAAGAAGTGGGACGTCACCGAAGTCGCCGGCAAATGGGATGATCCGACAGCGCAGAAGGTCACCGCCGACGCCATCGCCACCAACGGTCCGTTCGTCGGCATCACCGGCCAGGGCGGCGACACCGGCATCGTACAGGCGATGATCGATGCAAAGCATGCTTTCGTGCCGTTCGGCGGCGAGACCGAAAACGGCTTCCGCAAGTTCTGCGCGGCGCACGCGGCCGATGGCCTGAAGTGCTCGTCGGCCGGCACCGGCCCCGCCCAGGTGGCGGTCGCTATCAAGACGGCGATCTCCGCGCTCGAGGGCAACGTCGTGCCGCAATCGGTGAAACTGCCGCTGGCGATCGTCGAGGATCCGAACTTTAAGGAAGGCCAGGACTACTTCCCCGATCAGTCCGACAATTTCTTCGTCGGCAATTCCTTCCCGACCTGCGGGATCAATTTCACCGCGCAGGAAATCATGGGCCAGACCAAGGAAAACAAGTAGTCTGACCGGCCGGGGCGGTGGGCATCTCCCGCGGCTCCGGCTGCTTGCCATCTGTCGATAGAAATTGCCTCGGAGGGCTGATGGACGGCGCGGTTCCGCTCTTTCGCATGGAAGGCATATCCAAGCGCTATGGCGGCGTGCGTGCCTTGGAAAAGGCCGAGCTGACGGTCACGGCCGGTAGCATCCACGCCATTCTCGGCGAAAACGGCGCCGGCAAGTCGACACTGATCAAGGTGATGGCCGGGGTCGTCGCGCCGGACGAAGGCCGCATGATGCTGGACGGTCGCGAGGTGAGCTTCGCCTCGCCGGCGGCGGCCAACCAGGCAGGCATCGTCTGCATCTTCCAGGAACTGTCGCTGATACCGGAACTCAGCGTCGCCGACAACATCGTCATCTCCGACCCGCCGAAACGTTTCGGCCTGATCGACCGCAAGGCGCAGCGCCGCATCGCCGAAGAGGCGCTCGCCCGCGCAGGTGCTTCCGACATCCATCCGCTGGGGCTGGTGAAGGATTTGCCGCTGTCGCGCCGGCAGATGGTCGAGATCGCCAAGGCGCTGGCCCGCAAGCCGCGCATCCTGATCCTCGACGAGGCGACCTCGGCGCTGACCGCGACCGATGTCGCCAAGATCTTCGGCGTGCTGAAGAGGCTGCGGGAAGAGGGGCTGGCGCTGCTCTACATCTCGCACCGGATGAACGAGATCGCCGAGCTTGCCGACCAGTGCACCGTCTTCCGCAACGGCCGCAACGTCGCCAGCTACGCGGCTGGCTCGAAGAGCGACAGCGAAGTCGTCGAATTGATGATCGGACGCGAATACAGCCACATCTTCCCGCCGAAGCCGGCGCGGCACGCCGCCGCCGTCCCGGTGCTGGAGGCACGCAACCTGTGCTGGACCGATCGGCTGGACAATGTCTCGCTCACCGTCGGGGCGGGCGAGGTCGTCGGCCTCGGCGGCCTCGACGGTCAGGGCCAGCGGGAGTTGCTGCTTGCCTTCTTCGGCGTGCTGCGCGGCCTTGCCGGCGAGATCCTGGTCGACGGCAAGGCGGTTTCCATCGCCAGTCCTTCAGCCGCGCGTGACGATCGCATCGGCATGGCGCTCATCCCCGAGGACCGCAAAACCGAGGGGCTCATGCTGCCGATGACGGTGCGCGAGAACCTTTCCTTCGCGGCGCTCGACCGACTGTCAAAGGCTGGCGTCATCGACCGCGCGACCGAGCAGCGGCTGATCGACGACATGGTGGAGCTGCTCGCGATCAAGACCGCTGGCCTCGACATTCCGGTCGGCGCGCTGTCGGGCGGCAACCAGCAGAAGGTCGTCATCGCCAAATGGCTGATGCGGCAGCCGCGCATCGTCCTGCTCAACGACCCGACGCGCGGCATCGATGTCGGCACCAAGCAGGAACTCTACCAGTTGATGCGCAAGCTCGCCGACGCCGGGGCCGCGATCCTGTTCTATTCGACCGACTATGACGAACTGATCGGCTGCTGCGACCGGGTGCTCGTGCTCTATGACGGCGCGGTCAAGCGCGAGCTGGTCGGCGCCGAGATCACCGAGCATGCGCTGATCGCCAGCGCGCTCAATATCCACGGCGAGGGCGCCGGTCCGATGCAGGGAGAGGGCGCATGAAGGGGATCGCAGCGTGAAGGATTGGCGTTACTGGCTGGCCGAGCAACGCGGAACGCTGCTCGCACTCGGTATCTTCGTCGCCATGTTCGCGATCTACAGCGCGAACCACCCGGCGGGCTTTACCGCCAATGTCGTGCAGACGGCCGCCAACAAGGGCGTGCTGCTTGCCTTCGTCGCCATGGCGCAGACCCTGGTGGTGATCACGGCCGGCATCGATCTATCCGTCGGCATGATCTTCACGCTGACCAATTGCCTGGCTTCCTGGCTGGTGATCGGCACCGGCCTCGAGACGGCCTTCGGCGTCGTCGCGGTGCTCGGCACCGGGCTCGTCTGCGGCGCCATCAACGGCGCCATCGTCATCTATGGGCGGCTGCAGCCGATCGTCGCCACCATCGCCACCGGCGCCGTCTATTTCGGCCTCGCACTGCTGCTGCGGCCGTTTCCGGGCGGTTCGGTCAATGAGGACCTTGCCGATTTCCTGACCGGGCGCTTCTTCGGCGTCGCGCCGGCGAGCCTGGTCGCGCTGGCGGTCGTGGTGCTGATCGTGTGGGTGCCGTTCAGCCGCTCGGAGCTTGGCCGCGCGGCCTACGCCGCCGGCTCCTCGGAAACCGCCGCCTACATGTCGGGCGTGCCGATCCGGCGCGGGAAATTCGTCGCCTACGCGCTTGCCGGGCTGCTTGCCGCGATCGGCGGGCTGTTCCTGACCTTCTTCACCTATACGGGTGACGCCGCCTACGCCAGCGGCAATGCCTATACGCTGTTTTCGATCGCCGCCGTCGTGCTCGGCGGCGTTTCGCTGTTCGGCGGCAAGGGCAGCGCCATCGGCGCGATCTTCGGCGCGCTCGCCTTCCGCACCATTGGCGACCTTTTGTTCGTCTTCGATTTCGATCCGCTCTGGCAACCGCTGTTCCAGGGCGTCATCCTCCTGATCGCGGTCAGCCTCGGCGCCTTCGCCCTGTTCAGGGTCCGCAACCGGCTGGAGTGGTTCCTGTGAGCGAAACGACCATCGGCGGCATCGCCGGGCGCATGCCGAAATTCATCCGCCGCGCCGATCCGGCTGTTATCACGGCCTTCGCCTGCATAGCGCTGCTGCTGTTTCTCGGCAGCCTCTATTCGCGCAGCTTCCTGTCGCCGGAATATCTCTTGCAGCAGCTCAAAGTGGCGTCGTTCCTCGGCGTCATTGCCACCGGCATGATGCTGGTCATCCTGCTCGGCCAGATCGACCTGTCGGTGCCGTGGTCGGTGGCGGTCGGCGCGATGATGGCCGCCGCGGCCGCGGCCTACGGTCCGGTCGGCGTGGCGCTTGCCATCCCGTTCGGCATTGTCTGCGGCATCGCGATCGGCGTCGTCAACGGCATCGGCGTCGCCTATCTGCGCATCCCCTCGATGATCGTGACGCTGGCCACCAACGCCGTCGCGCAAGGGCTGATGGTGGTCTACACGGGGGGCTTCTCGCCGCAGGATTCGGCAACGCCGGCCATGCGCTACCTGGCGACCGGCTTTGCCATTCCGGCGGTGCCCAACGCCGTCATCATCTGGGCGCTAATCGGCGCGGCCATGGTCTTCGTGCTGACCCGTACCGGCTTCGGCCGCGCCGTCTACGGCATCGGCAACCGTGAGCGCGCCGCCTATCTTTCGGGCATCGACACACGCCGCGTTGTGATGGTCGCCTTCGCGGTTTCGGGCGGACTCTCGGCCTTTGGCGGCGTGCTTTTGGCGGGTTACGCTTCGAAGGCGGCGCAGTCGATGGGCGATGCCTATCTCTTGCCGTCGATCGCGGCGGTGGTGCTCGGCGGCACCTCGATCCTTGGTGGACGCGGTTCCTATCTGGGCACTGTCGCCGGCGTCATCCTGATCACGCTTCTGCAGTCCATCCTCTCGGTCATGCAGATGCCGGAGGCAGGACGGCAGATCATCTACGGCGTGGTCATCGTGGTCATGCTTCTGCTCTACGGCCGGGCCCCGGCGAGCCGCTGACCGTGATCGAAAAAGCGGGACCGCCGGCGACCAAGACGCCGCTGGCCATCGTGGTGATGGGGGTTGCCGGCTGCGGCAAGTCCGCGGTCGGCGAGGCGCTGGCGGCGGCGCTGGGTACGGCATTCGTCGAGGGCGACAGGCTGCATCCGCCCGAGAATGTGGCGCGCATGGCAAGCGGTGAACCGCTCACCGACGAATTGCGCGCCGGCTGGCTCGATGCGATCGGCCGGCGCATCGCGGCCTCGATCGCCGACGGGCAGAGCGTAGTCGCCGCCTGCTCGGCGCTGAAGCGCGGCTACCGCAGGCGGCTGCGCGGCTTTTGCCCGGACCTGCGTTTCGTCTATCTGGAAATCGATGCGGAAACCGCCAGGCGCCGTGTCGGCAGCCGCAAGGGGCATTTCATGCCGGCGAGCCTGGTCGACAGTCAGTTCGCCACTCTGGAAGCGCCGACAGCGGATGAACCCGCCTTGACCGTGGACGGCACCGGCCGGATCTCCAACATCGTCGCCGGCGTGCTTGACGAACTCAGGACAAAGACCTCATGAGGATACGTCGGCGTCGGCGTCCGTCGTGTCGCCCGACCTCGCGGTGAACCTCTGGGCACCTGCCCATACCATCATCTGTTCCGGGTACAATTTCATCGCCTCCAGGAGGCGATCGCGCTTGAGCAGGATGTAGCGCGCCTGCAGCTCCAGGTTCTTCGCCGCCATCTCCCCTGTCGCGGCGGATATCGGCTCTTCAGCCGGGACCAGTTCGGGACTGATAACCGCACGGTATTCGCGAAACGGCACCGTCTCGAAGGTCGACATGGCAAACAGCGCCGTTCCGCCGCGCGCGGCGAAGTTCGCCGGAGTCGAGGCCAGTTGGGTCCAGCCGCTTTGCCCCATGTCGACTTCGGTGAACGTCGTGCCGGAGTGGGTGGTGTTGGTCATCAGGACGACGCCGTTTTCCCTGAGCATGCGCTGCATGCGCACGGTCACCTGATAGGCGTCGCCGCGCTCGAAGATGACCCGGCCTTTCAGAAAACGGTTCTCCACCGCGATCAGCGGCCGGTTCAGGAAGCGCAGGCCGAACACCGTGTCCGAAACGCCGTGGAAGTTGACGCTGACCTGATGCGCCTCGATGCCGGCCTCATGCAAGGCCCGCTTGCCGATGACGGTCTGGGCGGTGAACTGATCACACCAGATGATGGCGCCCCGACCTCGCTGCAGCGCCGCGCGCAGGCCCTCAAGCCCCTCCAGCCGAATTTCCGGCGACCATCCATGGCCGGTGATGTGCGCGGCAAGCAGCAATTGTCGGCGATGGACCGCGGCAAGCAACCCCTTGAATAGCGCTTCCGTATCGACGCCATCGCCGAAGACGGCACGAACCGCCGCGGCATAGCGTGGAAAATCCTTGCGGAGATGGCGCCTCAGCCGGAGCTTGGAGCTCCAGGCGCAGATCCGCACCCAACTGGCGAGCGGCAGCGTCGCGGCGACCACGAGAAAAAAGCCGAGCAACAGGCTTTCGCGAACATCGCGGTTCGAGAAGCGGCGCAGCCGGCCGGGCCTGACCAGCCTGCGGCTGAAG
>NZ_RZOT01000034.1:0-18948 GCF_003999085.1 Mesorhizobium sp. M4A.F.Ca.ET.090.04.2.1 | reverse complement strand
CTAATATAACTTATTAACACATTCTAATACGGAAAGTGATCGAACAGCCGCGCCGAGGCGGCCTTCCGGATGTCCTCCCAAGCCGTGTCCGTCGGTTGTAATGTTGCTCTGGCTTGGGCGCCCGTCGGTTCGAGCGGGTCGTTCGCAAATCAGGTCATCGAGAAGTGCGGCAGGGATGACTTCCGATGCTGCGTGGCGGACGGGCCGTCGGGTCTGTTGGGGGCTGCCGGCGCGGCCGTTCGAACCGTGCCGTTTGCGCGTCGATGCGCTTGGCCGATGTCGCCTTGCGGCGTTGACGACGCTCCACGCCCGAGCGACGTCGCCGGCGGCATGGCGGCGATGTCCGCGTCAGTCGCTTTCAACGATCGAAGGTTACAAGGCTCGCCGTCATCGAGCGCTGTACAGCACTGGACAGGTCGTCCAATCGCAACGCCAACGTGCCTGTATCGGGGTCAAAATCTCTCAAGATTTGAATAGGGCCAAGACGTGCAACCGAATCCATGGGGGAAGTGTGATCGCCTGAGCGGCTTGTTTAAATGGCTGGAACGTGGCGCTACGGCACGAGGGTGCTTCGTCGCTGCGGGACGGCCACGCGGTTTGTCAATTTTGAACCGCGCAACCAATCGCCAAAGCTCCACCTCGTGGCCGTCGGCAAACCGCCTGGCGTACTCTTTCGCCGTAATGTCGTCGGCGCAGGCAAGGTTGACCCCGCCCATGAACTGGCCGTGTTCGTCCAGAACGTAGAACAGATAATGCGGCATCGTTTGTTCTCGATCAGGATCGCCAGCCCGTTTCGGCGCCAGCTAGATTCGGATTGAGGCCTCCAGCCGCGCTGCGCTTTTGTCGCCGATCGCTCCACTTTTGTGTACTTGCAAAACAAAGAGTCTGCATAACGACGTGCCCGAACATAGAATGTATATCTTCCGACAGTTGCATGTCGTTCACATTGACCCAAACCACGTGTTGGGCGATCTGCCGGAGCGTTCCTCCGCCATATCCACAAAGACCTAACGTAACTGCGCCGTGATCGTTTGCGTATCGAACGGCGCGCAAAACGTTTTCCGAGTTTCCGCTTCCTGAAATTGCGATGACCAAGTCGCCCTCGTTCAGGATGTTCTTCAGTTGCTCGACGAACACATCCTGGAATGAAACATCGTTGGCATAAGCGAATGTAAGTCCCACATTGTCGACAAGTGTCCGACCACGAAACGGGCGCTTCGTGGAGAGATAGATGCTCTTGTTCCAGTCGGTGATGAAATGTAGAGCAGTGAGTGAACTGCCGCCATTTCCAAGCGTGATTATCTGCTTGCCATCCTCCTGTGCCTGCGCGACCAAGGCCACTGCATTGTCGAAGCTTTGGTGGTCCAATGAAGCCAGGACGGTCTCAAGTTTCTTGAAATAGGCTTGAGCGCTCCCGCCAAGATGATTTATTGGGCGGGCTCCGATGTCGGTTGATTGGGTACTGCCGCCAAAATGTTTCATTGGGTGGACTCCGATGTCGGTTGATAGTGAACGATGCGGCTCCCGGCGAAGTCGAACCTCACGGGGAAATGCTTTAGGTTCCCGAGGGCCGCTTTGATTGCCTCGTGGCGATCGAGAGGCGCGAAGAACATGAGAAAACCTCCCGCACCTGCTCCGAGTAACTTGCCGCCCCTCGCACCCGCCTGCATCGCAGTTTGGTACCAGTGATCGATTGCATCGTTCGTGATGTCTTCGGAGAGGCCCTTTTTTAAGAGCCAGTTCTCGTGGAGGATTTCGCCAAAGGCGTTGAGGTTACATCGATGCAGCTCATCACGAAGCTGATACGTGAGCTCGACCATCCGCCTGAGCGCTTTCCGCTTGTCCGGCGCTCTTGCGATGCCTTCCGACTGTCGGACGAGGATGTCTGAGGCACTGCGCGTAATGCCGGTGTAAAACATGAGAACTTGCTTCTCGATTGAAGCGATGAAATCGCGCGGGCATATGAGCGGTGATACCGAAACGCTGTCATCAGAGTGAAACTCGATAAGGTTCAACCCTCCGAAGGCAGCGGCGTATTGATCTTGCCTTCCAATGGGTGCGCCACAAAGTTCGATCTCAATGCGACAACTGTCAGCGCCGAGCTTTGCCTTGGAGACATACTGCCCCCGAAACGCGTTCAACGCGTGCAGAAGGCCAACAGTAAAAGCGCTCGAGGATCCAAGTCCTGTTCCCTTCGATGGAATATCGGCAATGGTTGTTATCTCGACGCCTCCACAGATCCCGAGATATCCCATCGTCGCCCTGACAATCGGATGCTGGATATCCTCAACGCTATCCACCTCTTCCGTTTTGGAGTAAGCGATGCGGGTGCCGTTATCGAATTTGCGGTTCACATTCACGTAGACGTATTTGTCGATAGCAACGCTCAGGACGGCACCGCCCTCCTGCCGATAGAAGGCGGGAAGGTCGCTGCCACCTCCCACAAAGCTCACACGAAGCGGCGTTTGGCTGATAATCATCCGACTGCCTCAATCAGTTCGATCGCTCGCAATTGGATGCAATGTTCAGCACGCGCCCGCGATGCCAGCACGATCGGTGCCTCATCCTTCTGGCGCGAACTGTAGATACTCGCCGCAGCCTCCCGATCCACTCCTCGGCGCGAGTATTCGCGCGTTACTCGGCACCTCCTCAACTCCTCATCGATATCGACGAAGAATGTGTGTGCACGACCGTGCAAAACCACATCGCACAGCGAAAGAGCGACGGCTCCTTCCACGACCAGGACGGTTTCCGGAGAAATGGTTATCTTTTCCGATCTTGGATGCGATGCGCGGCTCAGCTTGTCGTAATAGGGCAGATCGTGCGTCTCGCGAGAACGAACGCCCACCAGGCGCCTTAGAACCTTCCTGATCTCGTTCATATCGTAACGACCAATCACCGTTGGTTCGCGATCGGCGACGGGACGTATCCAGCGATCAAGAGCAACAACTTGCGCATCAAAGCCGCGGCCGCGAAGAACCTCAGCGATAGCGCTGGAAAGAACACTCTTTCCGCTGCGGGAAAGCCCCCCCACGAAACAAACATCACCCGGCTTCACATGCGCGATCAGATCAGATGCTGTGTCTATCAAGGTCGGATGAACAGTGAGAATGAGCTTGGCAGCCTCGGACAAGTCCGAGACGGTGTAGTCGGGCATGACATGATATTTGCTATCCAAACCGCCCGCGCCCGTCTCAACCAAGATCGATCTGATGCCAGACCGTTTTGCGAGAGCAATGTCCGTAGAGGAATCGCCGATGATCCAGGATTGACTGCGATCGATATTGAATGCCTCGACCGCTTCATCGATCAGCCCGGTAGCAGGCTTGCGGCATTTGCAGCGGACCTTCAGTGCTTCCACCTCACCGACAAAGCCGCGATCTGGATGGTGCGGGCAGAAGTAGATGGCATCAACAAAAGCACCGCAGCGACCAAGCTCAGACTCCATCTTGTTATGGATCATCCGCAGGTCTCGTATGGAGCAGTCGCCTCTCGCCACAACGGGTTGGTTAGTAACGACGATTGTCCGGTACTCGGCCCGGTTGAAACAGGCGATCGCGGCGGCCGCCCCCTCAATCAGTTCGAAGCGTTCGGGACGATCGATATGTCCATGGTCAACATTGATGCACCCATCCCTGTCCAGGAATACTGCTTTCTGCGGCGATGCGAGTGAAGCTCGAGCTATGCGGCCCGATGCAAAGTCGGCGCAGACCTTGTCAAGTCTTGCCGGGGTTCCCGCGTCTTTTATGTACTCAGGGCTGCTATAGCTTCTAATTTCCGCGCCAGCCAGAAGCATTTCAGGAAAGAGGTCCTTGCAAAAATCGAGAGGAGTTACCGTGGAGCGCCATGGGAATAGAGCTTGTCTTCGTATATAATAAAGAGCGGCGCTGACTTTATTAGGATAAAAGAATTCTGGATCATGTGGATATGGATGGAATGCGGTAACGATGCCATCTTCTGACGTTTCTATCAGATCGGAATCATGCGGGTGATCGTTCGGATGGGTGAAAATTGTTGCCGCTGCCTTGTGTTTTTCGTGGAAGCACTTAAAGCGGGTGAGATCGACGTCGAGCATCGTGTCGCCATAGATCGTAAGGAAGTCGTCGTCGAGCAGGTCCAAAACCGACAGTACTGCTCCAGCGGTCCCGCGAGGCGCACCGTCATCCACGCAAAGAACGTCGATCCCCCAATTCTCGCGCTGATTGCAAAATTCCACAATTTGCTCGGCTGCGTGGTTCACCAGGATCAAGATCTTCTCAATCCCGTGTTGCTTGGCGAGGACGATTTGATGCTCGAGAAGTGGCTTGCCGCCAATGTTGGCTAGCGACTTAGGCAAATCACCTATCCGGCCCCTGAGCCGCGTCCCTCGACCACCTGCAAGTACAACGGCTTGCATCACAGGTGTCCTTCCTGCCGCACGATTTCTACGACGGCTTTTCGAACAGCGTCGGCCGAACCAAGCTGGGGCCGCCAGCCGAGCGCACGAAGTTTTGCTATGTCATAGGAAAATCGGGGAACATCTCCCGCCCAACCGCGATCCTCAACACCGTATTCGATCCCGGCGCCCGGTGCGACAGCCTCTACAGTCGTTTCCGCTATGAAGCTAACGGTTACCCCTTTGTCCTCTGGACCGATATTGTAGCAGCCAAGCCGCTCGGATGCGTTTGCACGCAAGTAGACAATCGCGTCGATCAGATCATTGACGTGAAGATATGCCTTGCGTTGCCGCCCCGACCCCAAAACATTCAGTTTGCTTGGCGAGACCTTTAGCTTTCTCACGAAATCCAGGATGACACCGTGTGTTGCTGGAACACCGATCACGTTCGGAAAGCGAAAGATCAAGGCCCGGTCCAACCAGTTCTCGACGGCAGCGCTGATGAGCGCCTCCGATGCGAGCTTCATGGCACCGTAGTTGGAGATGGGCAGCAGCGGCCCGACATCCTCTCTGATCGGAGCCTCCCCCAAATCGCCGTACACGGCTGAGCTGGACGCGAAAGCAAGGAACGGAACCCCGGCCTCCTTCATTGCCTGCAACACGTTGAACGTCGATAGAAAGGTATCGCGCAGATCAACGGAAGCATCGGCGATTCCTGCAGGGATGTCCGAATTGGCAGCCATGTGCCAAACTTCGGAAATCGGAATGCGGCGGTGACAATTCATGAAGCGGCTTCTCACCGCACCCGCGTCTGAGAGATCCACTTTCTCAAAAATGAACCGCTCATGCGCGAGAAGCCCGTTCAGGTTTTCCCGAGAACCTCGCGACAGGTTGTCAAAACCGAAGACCGGATACCCACGATCGATAAAGACCCTTGCAAGCCTGCTTCCTACAAAGCCCGCAACTCCCGATACGAAGATGGCGTGCGGTTCACCCAATCGGATTGCCCCTTCCTCATGTGCGCAGGCTTTCGCGCCACAAGTCTTCCGGATTCTGCAATGACTTCCGTCTGCAAGCCTTCACCGCTGGAGAGCCGGGAGTTCGACCGGGCTGGGCGTTAAGCTGCGCCCGTCGTTAAGGTCATGCGTCTCATGCGTCTCATGCGTCTTTCTGAATCATCGCATGGTTTTCTCCGATCCGCGATCGTTCCTCAGGGGTAGCCCCATTTTGCTGATCGGACCGGATCGCGCCGCGCTCGCCTGCGCGGCGACGCCAACAACATCCCAGGAACGGTCACGGCGCTCTGCAGTCTGTTCACGCGTGCCGATCGCGGAGTCTCGCCATTTGTGTCGCTGGCGCATCGAGCCGGTCTTCGACTAAGAATATCGACGCAATGTCCCGGAAGAGGGTCGATCGCCGCCCAGCGAGAAGTTCCGAAACTCGATTCCGAGCTGCTTGAGCAGCGCTACACCGGGGACCTCTTGCGCCGGGTGCACGAGCCCGAGGATGGAGTCGGATCGGAAGGGCAGGGGGACATGCAAGGCCTCGGCTGCCTTGAGGAGGCCACTCACAAGCTGCCAGGGCACGGCGACGGCGTGCAGTGTTCTGCCTTGTGATGCGGCGATCTCTTTCATGAGCCGTCGGAACGGTACCGGTTCGGGGTTGGCCAGCCCTACCGGTTCCGGCAGATGCATGTCCGACACGGCAATACGCACCATGGCGGCGGCCATGTCCGCCTCATGCACGGTGAACTGATGGGAGCGCGCTCCGATGAGAGGCGTGATCGGCAGGTTAGTGAGCTTGCGGAGCGCGCCTGCCATCCCGCCCCAACCGGGGCCGTACACCAGTCCGAGGCGGGTGGAGACACCTCCCAGACTGTTTGCGGTGCGCTCGCAGGCCAGCTTCGCTTGGCCATAAAGCTGCCGGGTTCCCTCATAAGCGGACATCGAGGAGATGAAAATGACCCGGCGAACCCCTGCATCGGCGGCATTGCGGAGGAGCTGCTGCGAGCCAGACACATTGACACCCCACACATCGCCGGCGCTGACAAGAGTCAGGTCCCATGCACCATGGATGAGGACATCCAGGTCGCTGATTGCGCTCCCCGACGGTGGGCGCCTGATCTCATAGGGGCGCCACTCGGCGACGCCGGCCATTGCGGCGGCAGATTCGGAGGTCACCCGGTTCGGACGGACGAACGCGATGACCTCATGCCCTTCTTCGGCGAAGGTGGCACGCAGGATGGTCCCGACATATCCGTTGGCTCCGGTGATGCCGACCCGCATTTGAACGCTCAACTCGCCAGCTGCATCGCTTCGCGGGCGATGCGATGAGAATTGGCCATCACAGTCAGGGTAAAGGTGGTCGCTGGAACATTTGGGAAAACCGACCCGTCGATGAGATGGACCCGGTCCCAGCGCACCAGTCGCCCGAGGCGGTCTGTCGTCGCAGTCCCGGAATCCGGCTCACCGGCGTGAGGAAAGCTGCCGCCAAAGTGGTAGCTCTTGGCCCCGCCCGACCACAGCATCCGCGGTGTGATGGGCCACAAGTCAAGGTAGGGTGCCGCCCTGCGGATCCGCTTTATTACGTCAGGCAGCATCGGAGGCGCGTATTTGCCCCTGACCCTGGCCTGGCTGAAGCCCTCCGAAGTGAGGGTGATCTGGGGTAGCTCATCTGGAGCCGCGGACATCTGGGCGCTCACCCGGACCTTGGGTGACGCCCAGGACGGCAGGTAGCCCAGGCCTATTGTCAATCGGCTCAGGAGCCGATCCGTCGCGAAGGCGGCGGCGCGGTGTTGGAGGAAGCGGGGAAGCGCATCGTAGTATGCCTGGTTGAACGGATAGAAGTGAATTTGGGAGACATCGAAGCCTTCGTCGTCCAGGACGATGGCCATGGTGAACTGGTTGAGCGTGAAGTCGCGCCTTGCACGCGGGTCGGGGGTCGGCTTCATGGACATCATTGGAAGGACGAACTGAGCCGATTCCGAAAGATGCACCGGCAGGTCCGATCCGAGCGAACCTAGGATCAGCCGAGTGGTCCCGATTGCTCCGCAGCCCACGAAGATCCGGTCGGCTGTGAATCGCTGCATCCGGCCGGTGGACAATTCCCGGGCCTGCACGACGGCCGTGTCGCCCTCCTGGCCGACTCGCACCGCAAGCAGCCCGCTGTGGTAATCGATCCTCCCGCTGCGCCTGAAGCGATCGAAGCTGTGCGAGGCCGAAAAGATTAGCGACCGCGGGCACCCGGTCATGCATAGGCCGCAAGGCTGGCATTCGGGCGCTGAGAAGGCGAGGCGAGCGCGGCCTATCGTTATGCCAGTGGAGCGCACCCGATCGCGGTGCCGGTCGTAGTTGGCCAGAACCATCTGCGTCCGCGGCGCCAGTGGCGGAAGCGGCTCCGGCGATCCGATGAGTGGGAACCACTCCTCGAGATCGTCGGACTGTCCAGCGAAAGGAATGTGACGCAGGATTGTCCGATAGTGCTCTTCCAAATCCGAGAAGTCGAACGGCCATCCCTTGAACGTGGCAGCGCTGAAGGGCATGATCTGGGCCCCCCAGACATTGCTGAAGCCCCCGTAGGCGCTTGATATGACAGCTGAATTGACTCTGCCCTCGGCGTGGACGCCGTCGAGCTGACCCTTGTTGGCAAACGGGAAATCGGATCCGTAACTTCTCTTTTCAGGCAGCGAATCGGACTGGATCCGCTTGGGTTGCAGGCTTACCCGGCGGACGTCCTCCTCATCCCAGTTGTCGACAGGCTGCTTGGACAGCCTGGAGATCACCTCCTGCGTCTCCGCGTCCAGCACGGTGCCCGGATCGAACACGGTTATCTTCTCGTCCGGTTTCTCGGATAGCGCCAACACGGCGGCTGCTGCAGCCGGACCCGAACCAATGATTATCGAAGACGGCATCTACTCCCCAGGCCCACCGCCTTGCGCGGCCGTGTCCAGTATCTGCTTAGTCGCCTGTTGGCGCCGCCGGCGCAAGCGCCGCACCAGTTCGATCCTGCCGGCGACGTGGCCTGCCGCGGCCAGGCCCAAGCCAGCGATTATTGCTGCGGACCGGGCCAGCCCGTGGACGTCACCCTTGGCCGCTTGCAAAATCTCCCGCGGTACGCCCTTCGTCAGCGCGTACCAGACGAAGCGCGACTCTGCACCAAGAGTGGCGGCGTCGCCCATCTGGGCGAAGGCCTCGACCTTCCCCTTGTTGACGAAGAAGCAGCGGCGCCAGAAGTATTTCCAGGTCGGCCGTGAGGCGTGCACAAAATGGCGGACGGTCGCCGCCGGTTCATAGATGACCGCCTCACTGCCCTTGATATGCGCCACGCGGTGGCACATGTCCATGTCGTCGTGATGGTCGGAATGGAACCCTCCGACCTGCTCGAGGAGGGTTCGCCGCACCGACATGTTGGCGCCTATGAGGTGAGCCAAAGGGCCTCGGCTGGTCGGAAGGCCATCGTAAGCACATCCGAACACCCAGTCGAACTGCACGGGGAACCAGGCTGGACGGCCAGTCTCGAAAACAGGTAGGGGACGCCCGCCGACGGCGCCGATGCCTTCATCCTGGTACGGTTCGGTGAGTATCTCGAGCCAGTCCTTGTCGGCAGCTGCATCGTCATCCAGGAACGCCAGGATCTCTCCGGCGGCCGCCTCGGCCGCCGTGTTTCGGGCCGACCCCAGGTGCCCGTCAAACTTGTTCTGGATCACCCGTATAGGAGGGATGGATGCGGCGGAGTCAGCCCAGTAGGCGGCACAACGGCGGAACAGGGGCTGGTCGACGCAGACGATGATCTCGCAGGGTTGCAAGGTCTGCTCCTGCGCCGAGGCCACGGACTGAACCAACAGCTCCCACCTGTCTTCAGTGTAGGCACAGATAAGCACTGAGATCGTGGGGCAGCGCGGAATCTGCCGGCTTTCGCTGCTGACGCTATCCTCAGGCTGCCCGGTTGTCGCAACGACAGAGCCTTTGGTCATGGCACCCGCCGGCTGGTTTCTGAGGCCAGGCTGGTTTCGCGTGTCTGCCTCGCCCGAGCCGTGGCGGCTTTGAGGATGGTCCAGAGCGCACCGCCGTCATTGTGGATATCGAACTGGTCGTGTTCGTCGGCGGGATAGCGTCCGCTGTCCTGCAGCGACACCAGCCGCCACACCATCCAGCCGGCGCAGTTGCGATCATGCGTCACCGTGTCGAGCCACATGGCGTAAGCTTCAGCCGCGTTCTGATTGGAGCGGGCATGGCCGAATTCCTCCATAAGAACCGGCTTTTTGGCGCGGGCTGCCAGCTGGCAGAACTCGGGGATCATGTCGTTGAATTGCTGGATCGTGAGATTGTAGAAGATCGGATAGCCGTGCCAGGTCCCGAAATCGAGGGTCGGGATGGTCAAATCGGCTAACTTCGGGTCGAAAATGTTGGCATTCCCTGAGCTGACAAGGTGATTGGAATCGAGGGACTTCACGTAGGCCGACATTTCGGCAGTCCAGGTCAACCGCAAGGTCAATGGCTGCGCATTGCCTTCGTTGATCAACTCCCAAGCCATGATGGTCGGGTCGTCCCGGTAGGCAAGCCCGGTGAGCGGGTTGACGCGCTGCACAACGTGGCGGACCCAAGTCCGGTAGTCCTGCTTCGTGCGCGGGTCAGTGAAGAAAAACGTGGATTCGTCGCTGCTGCCATACCAGGCCCGCATCTGCTGGGCGCCACCCGTGAAGGCCCAGAAATCCACGATGGCGATGATCAGCCTCAGGCGCCGCTTGCCGGCCTCGGCAATGAGGAAATCAACCTTCTGCATGCCGTTGGCGCCGTCATTGATCGCCATCCTGTTTTGACTTGGATCCCAGTAGAGCAGGTACGTGCCCTTGACCGCGAGATTGCTGGCTTCGCCTTCAAGCCGCCAATTCCAGATCGTGGGGACGCTTCCGTCGAGCGACCCGATCACCGGCTGGAGGAAGATGCGGACCACGTTGGCGCCCATCGCCACGGCGTCATCGAGAACGCGGGTGACCTCATCCTGCGAACCGTAGGTCAGATAGTGGTTGTTTACGCCGGTCACGAAGAACGGCTTGCCGTCCAGCGTGAAGCTCGTTCCGGAAGTCTTGATGAAGGACGTTGCCGATGGTTTGTCCACGGTGCTCGCGATTGCCAGAACGGAGACGAACGCGAGCGCAAGTGCACACCACCACGCATTGCGCAGTCCATATTTCGCCCGCTGCCAGTCGATCACCATTCCCTGCATGTGGCTCTGGCCGGGCGCTGAGTGCAATCGCCCCTAAGGATTACCTCCTCTGGCCTCGCACAGACCGGCGTCGATCGGGCATAGTGGTGCTGGCTGGTGGTTCTCGTCAAAGCTGTCGTCTTCTTGAAATCCGACGTGTTCTTGAAACCCGACGTGAGAACAACAATGCGCATTTGCTTGAGTCTCGATCCGTCGCGGCTGCTGCGCTGGCATCTATGGTTGGCAGAGGCGCTCGCTGAAGTGCCCGGCAACGATGTCTCCTGCGCTTTCGCGGCCGACTGCCGCCCGCTGCCGTTGATCTTCCGTCTGCTGCTCGAACTCGAACGACTGGTCTATGGCTTTCGCGGGAAGGGCGCCATTGACCCCGTCGAAGCGGAGCTGCGGTGCCTGCCGCCGCCTCCAGCCGGCCAAATGGATGTGGTGATCGATTTGAGCGGGTCGGAATCGCTCCCGGCCGCGCGGCGCGTGATCACCCCGGTCTTCAACGGCGCACCCGGCGAGATCGGAGTCGTGGCGGCCTGGGTGAATCATCAAGATCTTCTCGTCGACCTGCATGACACGGCGCGCCCATTGCGACCGTGGACGGCGCGCCCGACCAGCGCAGACCGTCAAGTGTTGGCCTTGAGGCTCGACAGCGCCCTTTCCTGCGCTGTGCCGCTGATCCTCAAAGCCCTGGCCGAGGAGACCGGTTCGGCTGCGTCCGCAAGCCCCGGTCCACGGACGGCACCACCTTCGTTTGGCGCGCTATCGGCGCTTGCCAGGGCGACCGGCACGGTTGCATCGAAGGCGATCGGCCTTTTGGACGCCCTGGCGAGAGGCGGCAGGATGTGGGGGATTGGCTGGCGCTTCGATGAATCGGCGAGCCTGCTCGACAAAGGCGAAGCCGCCTTCCGGGTGCTCACCGGAAATGCCGACGGCTACCTTGCCGACCCGTTCCCGTTCCGGCACCAGGGGCAGGATTTCATCTTTGTCGAACAGTACCTCTACTCGAAGAACCGCGGGTGCATTGCGGTTGTTGCAGTGAACCGGGACGGGACAGTCGGCGCATCCCGGATCGTTGTGGAGGAACCGCATCACCTCTCGTACCCGTTCGTGTTCGAGCAGAATGGTCAGATCTGGATGATCCCTGAATCGGGGGCGGCCAGGAATGTCAGCCTCTACAGGGCAGTGGAGTTCCCCTACCGGTGGACACGGGAGGCCTGCCTCATGGAAGGCATTGAGGGCTACGATACCACGCCGCTCTGGCATGACGGCGGCTTTTGGTTTTTCGTCAGCCCAAGGCTGTGGAGGTCCACGTCCTGGGACGCCTTGAGCCTCTACCATGCCGAGAGCCTGACCGGGTCTTGGACGCCTCATGCCGCCAACCCCGTTCTGCTCGATGCCAGGCTTAGTCGCCCCGCAGGCGCCGTCATCCGATACGGCGGACGCGCGCTACGCCCGGTCCAGGACTGCGCGCGCGGCTATGGCGGCGCGGTGACGTTCTGCCAGATCGATGCGCTGGGCGCGTCGGAGTTTGCTCAGACTCCGATCGGTCGCATTTGGTCCGGAGCGTTGGGATGTCACACCTACAACCGCCGGTCCGGCCTGGAGGTGATCGACCTGTTCGGGCATATCCGGGGTTTGCGAGAGGTGACGACCTCGTATCGGTTGCTGGTGCCCGACGCGCCGGTCTCGGGACCGAGCGGGGTCTCGGAACCGTGCGGGCAGCCCGTCTCCTGGCCGGTCTCACCGGGTTAGCTGGCCGCAGCCAAGGCGGCTCGAGCGCAGCCTGTAAAGAATCGGGCGCGCTCGAGCCTGCCAACACAGCCGTGAAGGTGATCGCCGCCGCCGCCGTACTATCCGTGCTGGTGGTATGAGCTGAAAACAACCTTAAGGGATACCCCAAAAGAGCTAATCATCTATTGTCCCTTCGCTAATCATCCATTGTCCTTCCATTTCAGATCTTCACCGGTAATGCTCGTATAATAGCCAAAGCTCTAAGGGGGCCGTAAGCGCACCGATCTTCTTTCATCTCATCTTCATTTCTCTATGGCCGGGAGCCCTCATATGGTTGGATCAAGCATCTGCGGATGTGGCGGTCATTGGAGCTGGCCCCTGCGGCTTGTCGTTGGCCGCGCGCTGCCATGAATGAGCGCCTCTCCAGCAAACTCGCCCACGTCGGTGCCGTATCGCCGCCCGACCCGATTGAATTTGCCCTGCAGCGAGCACTGACGCTGCCCCGAGTGAGCTTCATCGTCCCGACGCTCAATGAAGCCGAGAACCTCCCCTGGCTTCTGCCGCGCATCCCCAGCTGGGCGCATGAGATCATTATCGTGGATGGTCGATCGACAGACGACACTGTCGCGGTCGCGCGCGGCCTGCGCGCGGACGTGAAGGTTGTGATGGAGCCCCGCCGGGGCAAGGGCGCTGCACTGCAAGCGGGATTCCGGGCCGCCACAGGCGACATCATCGTCATGCTGGACGCTGATGGCTCCATGGTGCCGGAGCAGGCGATCGTCTTTGTCAGTGCGCTAATGGCCGGCGCGGATCTCGTCAAGGGTTCACGCTTTATCCAGGGCGCCGGTACCGATGACATGTCGCTGTTCCGGATGTTTGGCAACAGGGGGCTGACCCTGTTCGTGCGACTGCTCTATGGCGGTTGGTTCTCCGACCTATGCTACGGATACATAGCCTTCTGGACCAAGCACGTCGGCACGCTGAATTGCGACTGCGATGGCTTCGAGATAGAGACCCTGATCAACGTACGGGCATTGAAGAACCACCTCAATATCGTCGAGGTGGCGAGTTTCGAGGCTCCCCGCATCAGCGGCGAGAGCCATTTGCGCGCAATCCCGGACGGCTGGCGCGTCCTCAAGACCATCCTGCGTGAGAGGGTTCACCAACAGCACAGGCGAGGCGTGACAGCCTGTGATGACGGCGGGTAGGCCTGATGCGAATCCTGATGGTTGCCGCTCGCTGCTATCCCTTCATGGGCGGCACTGAAACTCACATCCAGGAGGTCGGTCCCCGCTTGGTCGCGCGTGGCCACACAGTCGACGTGCTCACCACCGATCCCTCGGGCGAATTGCCGGTTGAGGAGGAGGTGCGCGGCATGCGTGTGCGGCGCGTGCCGGCCTGGCCAAGGGAACTGGACCTCTATGTGGCGCCCGGCATCTATACCGCGATCCGGCGCGGGGCTTGGGATTTGGTCCACTTCCAGGGTTACAGCAGTTTCGTGGTGCCGATCGGACTGCTTGCAGTCATCCGCACCCGTATGCCGTTCGTCCTGACCTTCCACAGCGGCGGGCATTCCTCCCGGCTGCGCAATGCAGTACGCCGCACCCAGCATGCGCTGCTCCGGCCGCTGGTAGCCCGGGCAGCGCGGCTGATCGGCGTCTCCGAATTCGAAGCCGATTTCTTCAGCGCGAGGATGGGCGTGCCGCGGGAGCGGTTTGTCGTCATCCCCAACGGCGCCGCGATGCCGGCTCCGAACCCCGGCGTAAAGGTCGATCCGCACCTGATCGTCTCGGGCGGCAGGCTGGAGCGCTACAAGGGCCATCACCGGGCGATCGCGGCCTTGCCCGACCTGATCCGCCGGGTACCGGACGTACGGCTGCACATCGTCGGTACAGGGCCGTACGAGAGAGAATTGCGGCGCCTCGTCGCGGCGCTCGGCCTCGAGAAGCGGGTCACAATTGCGGGCATCCCCGGATCCGAGCGGCAGAAAATGGCAGACCTGCTGGCGAGTGCCGCGCTGTTCGTGCTGTTCAGCGAGTACGAAGCCCATCCGGTCGCCGTGATGGAAGCCCTGTCGCTGCGCCGCCCGGTCCTGGTCAGCGACACGTCCGGTCTGCGGGAGCTTGCCGCCAATGGCCTGTGCCGGGCGATTTCGTGCAACGCCGGTCCGGGAGAGCTGGCCGCCGCCATGGCCGAGGAACTGGAGGCTCATCGCGAGGTGCCGGATTTGGCGCTGCCCGACTGGGATGCCTGCGCGCAAAAGCTGAGCGACGTCTATTGCGATGTCCTGAGCAGCCGATCCGCGGCCCGATTGACTCCCGGCGGCGTGATGTCGTGGCCTCCTGCGACGGGAGCATCAGGCTGATGACATCGGCTCATTTCACCGCGCGAACCAGGATAAACCCGCTCAGGGCCGGGATACGCTTCGTCTCTGCCGTTATCGGCCCCGACCTTCGCGGCGGCAGCGCAGATCCCTCGCCGCAACGGGCCAACTCCGGATGGATCGCGATCCTGTGCCTGACGGCCGCCGCGGCTCTGCTCCTGATCGTGGCCGGGCACGCGGCCGGGCGCCGGGGCTATGACGTGGCGCCGGTGCTCTTCTGGTCCGGTGTTGTCCTCCTCGTGGTTCCAACCAGCCTCCGCATCGCCTGGCCGACGACAGCCCGCGGCGAGCGCCTGTGCCTTCTGTTCCTGCTTGCCGAAGCCCTATTCTACTGCAAAAGGGTCTATTCCCCGACAAGCTTCAGCGGCTACGACGAGTTCTTGCACTGGATCGCAGCCGAGGATCTTCTCACGGCGCGCCGGCTGTTCCTGTCCAACCCGCTTTTCCCGATCGGGCCAACGTATCCCGCCCTGGAAATCCTGACGACGGCGATCGTCGATCTGACGGGACTGCCCTTGGTTGTGGCGGGGACGCTCTTGTTGGCCGTCCTCAAGGCCACGTTCATCGGTGCCCTGTTTCTGTTCCTCGAAAGCATCGCCGGATCGCCGCGCATGTCGGCCATCGCCTGTCTGGCCTATATGGGCTGCTCGACCTTCTTCCTGTTCGACTCGAGTTTCTCCTACGAGAGCGTCGGCATCGTGTTGTGCGTGCTCACCTTCACGGTCGAAGCAGCGTCCAGGGAGCTCGTCGGGCGACCGAGGCTGAAGTCGTTCGCGCTGATTGCCGTGCTGTTGGCAAGCCTCGCGGTCACGCATCATCTTTCGGCCGCCTTTGCCGCCATCTATTTCGCGGCGCTGGCGGGCCTCGAGGCTTTGCGCCGGCACGACCCCCTGCGGATTGGGGCCGCGGTCGTCGTGGGCCTCACGGCGATCCTGGCCATAGGTCTGCCGTTCCTGTGGATGCAGGCCAGTGGCATCCCTCTCGCAGCCTATTTCGGCCCGGTGATCGAGGCCGGCTTCTCCGCATTGCTCGGGAAGATCCTGGGCGCGGCCACCCCAATATCGGAACACCTCGGAGCGCCGGACAAGGCCCTCTACATGCGGCTGACCACCTTGCTGGCGCTCATCCTGCTGGCACTCGGCCTGGCAACGGGATTCTTTCGGTCGCTGGCCATGGCTGCGCCGAGTGGTGAGCGGTCGGGTTGGCGTCCGATCCAGGCCATTCTCAAACGCCGCTGGCGCGACAGCCGCCTCGTGCTCCTCACCTTACTGGCCTTCGGGCTCCCGGTCTCGGTGGCCTTCCGACTGA
The DNA here is from genome assembly GCF_003999085.1 of Mesorhizobium sp. M4A.F.Ca.ET.090.04.2.1. NCBI lineage: Bacteria > Pseudomonadati > Pseudomonadota > Alphaproteobacteria > Hyphomicrobiales > Phyllobacteriaceae > Mesorhizobium > Mesorhizobium sp. M4A.F.Ca.ET.090.04.2.1. The sequence goes on along the minus strand of NZ_RZOT01000034.1, from coordinate 2,941 downwards.
CCAACGCCGGATGGGAAATCGGCAACCGCATGGGAACGTTCGTGTTCATCGGCGTCGGGATGGTCGTCGCGGTGAGCATCGTCCACTTCTGGCAGGGCCGCACGCCGCGCGGGTGGCGCCGCATCGTACCGGCCGTTGCTCTGGCGGTCATCGTCGTGGGCGGGGTCGCGAGTGCCACGATCAATCCCATCCATGGGCGCTACAGGGTGGCGGCAGATCAGGACTCAGTCGAGCCCATGGGAATCGAAACGGCGCGCTGGGCCAAGGAGTGGCTCGGTGCCGGAAACCACTTCACCTCCGACCGCATCAACCGCCTTCTGCTTGCGAGCTACGGCCGGCAGGACGTCAGGGTCAAGATCAAAGAAGGCGTCGATGCCGCGCGCATATTCGAGGGTGAGACATTGGGGCCTGAAGAGTTTTGGGCCTTGGCAGGAAGCGACATTGATTTCCTGCTGGTGGACCTGCGCCTGACCACGGCTCCGCCGGTGCTGGGCTTCTACTTTCAGCCGTGGCAACGGCAGAAGGGACTGCCGCTTTCGGGCGCAGCGCTGCTCAAGTTCAATGATGTCCAGGGCGTCGCCCGCATTTACGACAACGGCTCGATCGTGATCTACGACGTGAGGGGATTGCATGGGAATTCCTAACAAGCGGGACCTCCTGGTCGCCTGTCTGTGGGCGGCGGTCACGGTGGCGGCCGTTGCGCTCAGCGACAGCGTGTTCCTCCGTACCCTCTTGGGTGCGCCCATGATGTTCGTCGTCTCGGGCCACTCGATTCTGCGGGCCATTGGCGTCCGGACCACCTCGGTGCTGCAACACCTCACCTACGCGGTCGGAGCAAGCTTGGCCGCCGGCATTGCCGGGGGCTTTGCCCTGAACGCCACAGGCTTCCTTACGCCGCTCGGCTGGGCGGTCTGGTTCTGCGCGGTGACAGCCGCCGCGGCGCTGGTGGCCGCCATCCGACGCGACACTCCCGATCTGCCAGCCCGGCCGGCGCTTGCGCCGCTGCGACTTTGGCAGGGGGCCGCGGTGATGCTAGCGGTGCTTGTGGCGAGCGGAGCCTACGCGCTGGCCGTCCGGGACGAAGCGGCCCACCGGGAATTCAAGTACACGGAGTTCTGGCTGTTGCCATGGGCCAGCGCCGGGTCCGGCCGGATCACCGTCGGCATCAGGAGCGCCGAGACCCAACCTCAGCGATTCGACCTGGAAATCACTCTTGATGGGCAACCGTACGCCGTTTTCCGATCGATCGCGGTCGCGCCGGGCGACACCTGGACGCAGGAAATCCCGGTGCCCGCCTTGGCAACTCGCCAGACGGCCGAGGCGCGGCTCTATCGACCGGAGGATAACCGGCTCTATCGCAGGGCTTCGACGCTGGTGCCGCGCAACTGAAATGAGGTTCGATCATGCGCATCCTGCTGCTGTCGCAGTTCTATCCCCCGGTGATCGGGGGAGAGGAGCGGCACGTCCGCAATCTCGGCGCAGCTCTGGCGCAGCGGGGCCATCATGTCAGCGTCGGGACCTTGATGCATCCCGGATCTCCCGAAACCGAGCTGGACGGCGCGGTCCGCGTGCATCGCCTGCGCGGCACGCTCCAGCGGCTGTCGGGCCTCCACACCGATCCCGAGCGCCGCCATGCACCGCCCTTCCCGGATCCCGAACTGGTGCTTGCCCTGAAGCGGCTGGTCGCCCGGGAGGAGCCGGACATCGTTCACGCCCATAACTGGATTTACGCGTCCTTCCTGCCGCTCAAAGGTCTGAGTGGTGCACGCCTCGTGGTTACACTCCACGATTACGGCCTTGTCTGCGCGAAGAAGAACTTCATGCACTTGGGCGCCAATCTCTGCAGTGGGCCAGCGCCGGCAAAGTGCCTGCCCTGCGCAACAGGGCATTACGGCGCGGTGAAGGCGGCCGCGACCAGCTTGGGCAACTGGGCATCGAGCTTCGCCGCTCGGCGCGTGGTGGACCGCTTTATCGCAGTGAGCCACGCGGTGGCCCGTCACACCGGACTCACCCAAGGCCGTGCTCCTTACGACGTCATCCCCAACTTCGTGCCTGACGATGTCGAAGTGCTTGGCCCGGAAGATGCCTGCCTGCGGGGACTCCCCGGGAGTGAATTCATCCTGTTCGTCGGCGACTTGACGCGCCTCAAAGGCATTGACGTTCTCCTGCAAGCCTATGCCAGCCTGGAGCGTGCGCCGCAACTTGTCCTGGTCGGGCGCCGGGTCGCCGATACGCCAACCGAGTTTCCGCCGAACGTTCTAGTCTTCAACATGTGGCCGCATTCCGCCATCATGCATGCATGGCGGCGCTCACTGTTCGGCGTGCTGCCGTCGGTGGGGCCAGAAGCCTGCGCGACAGTGATCATGGAAGCGATGGCGTCCGGAAAGGCAGTCGTTGCAACCGACATCGGCGGCATGCCGGATATTGTCGACCATGGCGAAACAGGCCTTCTCGTGCCGAGCGGCGACGCGCAGGCCCTCGCCAACGCAATGCAGACACTTCTTGAGGACCGCGCCTTGCTCGCCCGGCTGGAGGCGACAAGCCTCGCCAAGGTCGAGCGCCTCAAGGCCGGAGCGGTGGTGACCCGGATCGAGCAGGTCTACCGGGACGTCCTGCGCCCAGCCGCCGCCAGGTCCGCGGTGCCGGCGCAGCAAGGTTCGGGACAGCAACCATGTCGGTAGACCGCGCCGGAACGGCCATTGTTCGCGTGCGTCGAGAGCTTCGAAAGAGTGCCGCGCTCGTAATGAATTCCGGCGCTCTGGCAATCGGAACGACTGCCGCGGCCGGCCTCGGGTTTGTCTATTGGTGGCTCGCGGCGCGGCTGTTTTCGCCGGACGTGATCGGCAACACCGCAGCGCTGCTGTCCGTGATGGGGCTTATCGGCACGCTGGGCGAGGCGGGGCTCGGAACCATGCTGGTGGGCGAGATCGTCCCGAATCCT
>NZ_RZOT01000349.1:0-6453 GCF_003999085.1 Mesorhizobium sp. M4A.F.Ca.ET.090.04.2.1 | reverse complement strand
CCGCCGGCGGCACCCGCCAGCGGATCGGCGACGCCGCCCTCATCGGGCAACGGCGCCGCGACGACAGCGCCTGCGCCGGCACCAGCGAATCCGGCCACCCCGCCGGCAGCCAACGGCGTCACCTTGCCGGTCACACCGCAGGTTCCGAACCAATAGCCCGGCAAGCTTATCGGGCCGCGATCTGTTGTCGTTTGATCACAGTCGCGGCAAATGCCGCACATTCACGAAGATTCAACCGGGCGTAGCCTGACGGCGCGCTTGAGGCGTCGTGGCCTGATCGATTATACATTGCGCGCGGCACTTTCGGCGTCCTTGGGGGGCGCCGGGCGACGCCGTGGCAACAAAGCATTACACGATCGGATCTTCGCCATGCAGCTTCGCAGCTTCATTTTCATGGGATTCTTTGCCGTGCTCGGCATGAGTTCCGCAGCCTTCGCCGGCACGCCGGCAAACATGGCCGCATCGCCATCAGTCGAGATAACCGGCGCCATCAATGTCGCCGTCAAAAGCGACGCAACGCAGCTGAAGCTTCTCAAGAAGAAGAAAAACCCGACTCCGGCCGATCTCGCCCAGATCAGCAAGCTCGAGGACAAGATCGCGGCCGACAAGGAAGCCGCCAGGACCAAGGCGCTCGAAGCCCGCAAGCTGGCGATGCGCGACGCAGCCAAGGCCAAGGCCGACGCGGCCCGTCAGGAATGGCTTGCAAAGAAGGGCCAGTCCGCCGCCGAGACGAAGGTGGCCGACGCCAAGCCCGGCAAGAAAACTGTCAAGATCATCGAGCCGATCGCGCCGGTCGAACCGATCCAGTCGGCCGAGCCGATCCCGGCCGAGGCGATGAATGTCGCGCTGACCGGCAACAATGGCGAGCTGCGCAGCGAGGCGCCCGGCCAGAAGCAGAGCAGCCGTGGCCTGTTCGCAGGACTGTTCGGCGGCTCATCGTCGTCATCGATCAGCTATCTGCCCGAGACGCGTGCCCTCGATTCGGCTCTCGCCAAGAAGGACGCCAAGAAGCCGTTCAAGGTGAAGCCGGAATTCGTGCCGCAGGACGTCACTTTCACCGGCTATGAGCCGGGCACGATCGTCATCGACACCAGCGCCCGGCGTCTCTACCTCGTCGAATCAGCCTTCACGGCGCGCCGTTATGCGATTGCCGTCGGCCGCGAAGGCCTGCAGTTCAAGGGCACGGTCGCTGTCGGCGACAAGCAGGAATGGCCGCGCTGGATCCCGACGCTCGACATGCAGAAGCGTGAACCGAAGCACTACGGCCAGTACAAGGACGGCATGCCCGGTGGCGGCGAGAACCCGCTCGGCGCGCGCGCTATCTATCTCTATGACGGCAAGAAGGACACGCACCTGCGCATCCACGGCACCATCGCGCCGCAGTCGATCGGAACCAGCGCCTCCAACGGCTGCTTCCGCATGATCAACGAGCACGTCATGGACCTCTACAGCCGGGTCAAGGTCGGCACCAAGGTCGTTATCATCTGAGGCTTTTGCCATCATGCCGAAAGGGCCGGCTCAGCCGGCCCTTTTGTTTTGACTGAAACTATTCCTTGCCCTTCGGGGCTTCGCGCCTTCTTGGGAAAAAGCCTTCGCGGCGGTTTTTTCTCTGGCGGAATCAATCCGGCCGCGTTAAGCGATGACTCCCATGGCGCGATATGTATTCATCACTGGCGGCGTGGTTTCCTCACTCGGAAAAGGCATCGCCGCGGCAGCTCTTGGGGCTCTCCTGCAAGCGCGGGGTTATCGCGCGCGCATCAAAAAGCTCGATCCCTACCTCAATGTCGACCCCGGCACGATGTCGCCGTACCAGCATGGCGAGGTGTTCGTCACCGATGACGGCGCCGAAACCGACCTCGACCTTGGCCATTATGAGCGCTTCACCGGCCGCTCGGCAAACCAGCAGGACAACATCACCACCGGCCGCATCTACAAGAACATCATCGAGCGGGAGCGGCGCGGCGACTATCTCGGCGCCACGGTTCAGGTCATTCCGCATGTCACCGACGAGATCAAGCATTTCGTCCTCGACGGCAATGACGACTACGATTTCGTGCTGTGCGAGATCGGCGGCACGGTCGGCGACATCGAGGCCATGCCGTTCCTCGAGGCGATCCGCCAACTCGGCAACGACCTGCCGCGCAACAACGCGGTCTATGTGCATCTGACCCTGATGCCCTACATACCGACCGCCGGCGAATTGAAGACCAAGCCGACGCAGCACTCGGTCAAGGAGTTGCGCGGCATCGGCATCGCGCCCGACATTCTTTTGGTGCGCGCCGACCGGCCTATCCCCAAGGAAGAGCGCCGCAAGCTGTCGCTGTTCTGCAATGTGCGCGAAAGCGCCGTCATCCAGGCGCTCGACGTGCCGCACATCTACGACGTGCCGATGGCCTATCACAAGGAGGGGCTGGATTCGGAAGTGCTCGCCGCCTTCGGCATTGATCCGGCGCCGAAGCCGCGCATGGAGCCGTGGCAGGCGCTCTCCAATCGCATCCACAATCCGGAAGGCGAAGTGACCATCGCCATCGTTGGCAAGTACACCGGCCTCAAGGATGCCTATAAGTCATTGATCGAGGCGCTGTCGCATGGCGGCCTCGCCAACCGCGTCAAGGTCAAGCTCGACTGGATTGAGAGCGAGATCTTCGAGAAGGAAGACCCGATTCCGTGGCTGGAAAAGGTGCATGGCATTCTGGTTCCCGGCGGCTTCGGCGAGCGCGGCTCGGAAGGCAAGATCCTGGCGGCGAAATTCGCCCGCGAGCGCAAGGTGCCTTACTTCGGCATTTGCTTCGGGATGCAGATGGCCTGCATCGAGGCGGCACGCTCGCTGGCCGGCGTCGAGCATGCGTCGTCGACCGAGTTCGGTCCGAGCGACGAACCGGTGGTCGGCCTGATGACCGAATGGCTGAAGGGCAACATGCTGGAGAAGCGCAGGGCCAGCGGCGATCTCGGCGGCACCATGCGGCTCGGTGCCTATCAAGCCGAGTTGGCCAAGGGGTCGAAGATCGCCCAGATCTACGGCGACACCCAGATTTCAGAGCGCCACCGCCATCGTTACGAGGTCAATATCGACTACAAGGAACGGCTGGAGGAATGTGGCCTGGTCTTCGCCGGCATGTCGCCCGATGGCGTGCTGCCGGAGACGGTCGAATACCCCGACCATCCCTGGTTCATCGGCGTGCAGTACCACCCGGAGCTGAAAAGCCGGCCGCTCGACCCGCACCCGTTGTTTGCCAGCTTCATCGAGGCGGCGATGGAGCAGAGCCGCCTGGTCTAGGGCGCGCGGCCATGCAGACCTATGTCGCGCTGCTCTACAGCATCATCCTCGGCGAGGGGCGGCGTGTGGTCATGGCCGACCTCAAGGCGATGGCGGAAGGCCTGGGCCTGAAGAGCATCCGCACACTGGTAGCGACCGGCAATCTGGTGTTCGAAGCGCGGGCGACCAAGGTTCCCGATCTCGAGCAAAAGCTGGAGACAGCGTTCGAAAAGACCTTCGGCCGCCATGTCGACATCATCGTGCGCAGCGCCGACGACTGGTTGAAGCTTGCGATTGGCAATCCATTTCCGGCCGAATCGGCAGAAGCCGGCGACCAGGTCGCGGTGCGGGTGATGCGCAAGCCTGTCGCCGAGCACGCCATCTCTTCGCTTCAAGTCTACGCCGCCGAGGATGAGGCGGTGCTTTTGGTCGACGGCGACATCTGGCTCGTGTTCTCGCGCGAGCGGCCAAGCTCGCGGCTGCTTGCGGCCGCCAATCACAAGCGTCTCGGCATCGGCACCTCGCGCAACTGGAACACGGTCCGCAGGTTGGCCGAAATGGTAGGCAGTAGGCCGTAGGCAACAGAGGAACCCTGCTGCCTACTGCCTGATTTCAGGCCTTCGCCGTCTTGGCGCCGGCGCCGAGCGCCATGGTGCGCAGCACGTAGTAGACGGCGCCGGCGATGGCTACGCCGAAGAACCAGCCATAGACACCCCACCAGGACGGCAGCCAGTTGGTGAAGTTGGGCAGGATCGAGGAGAAGATCGCGCCGATGCCGGCGGCGATGAAGGCGTTGACGTGCCAACCGCCCTGGAAGCGGAACTCGCTGTCTTCGCGGTAGAGCGCCTCGACATCGACCTCACCCTTCCGGATCAGGTAATAGTCGACCATCATCACGCCGAAGATCGGTCCCATCGTCGCGCCGATGATGCCGACGAAGTGCGCGGCGCTGCCTTCCCAGGGCGCGAAGGGGTAGAGCACGAGCGCGATCAAGGCCGCGATGTAGCCGCCCTTCTTGAAGTTGATCTGGCGCGGGAAGACGTTGGAGAAGTCGAAGGCCGGCGAGACGAAATTCGCCACCACGTTGATGCCGAGCGTCGCCACCGCGAAGGTGAGCGCCGCGAGCGCCGCCAGGAACCAGCTGTCGAACTTGGCCGAGATCTGGTCGGGATGCAGCAGCACCTCATGGTAGACATCGTAGGCGGCAATCGTGGTGACGCCGGCGACCAGCGAGAACAGGATCAGGTTGACCGGCAGGCCCCATATATTGCCCTTGCGCAGCGCCGCGTTGTCAGGCGCGTAGCGGGCGAAGTCACAGAAGTTGAGATAGAGCGCCGAGAAGTAGGTGACCCAGATCGCCGCGACGCCGAAGAGCGCCGTCCAGGAGCCGGGATCGCCTGGAATGCCGGCATCGGCGGTCTTTTCGCGCAGGACATCCATCGGGATGTCGCTGGTGAAGGCAAAGCTCCCCGACTTGACGCAGAGATAGATCGCCAGGAGCAGCATCATCACCCACACCGCCGGACCGGCCCAGTCCTGAAACCGCCGCACTGTTTCCATGCCCTTCTGGATGATCAGCAACTGCAGCGCCCAGATAATGACGAAGCAGATCACTTCCAGGGTTGAATGGCCGAGAAGGTGCGAAGTCTTGTTGAACTCATCGAACCACTGCAGTCGCGTCAGCAGCGCCACGATGGCGCCCGAGGCGGCCGCCGTTTGCGCGCCGTACCAGAAGCAGGCGACGATGGCCCGGACCAGCGCCGGGACGTTGGCGCCCCAGATGCCGAAGGAAGCGCGTGCCAACACCGGGTAGGGCACGCCGGTCTTCACGCCGGCATAACCGACCATGTTCATCAGCACGTAGATGATGAGCGAACCGATGCCGATGGCTATGATGAAGTTGACGAAGCCGCCGCAGAAGAGAAACAGGCTCGCCGCCAGGTAGTAGCCCCAGAGGCTGTGGACGTCGGACGTCCACACGTTGAAGATCGAGAATGGTCCCCAGTTGCGGACCTTGGCCGGAGCCAGATCCTCATTATACAGGTCAGGCGATGCGCCTTGTATGGTCATTGCGATGTCCTCCCCTTGTGCGACGCGCCTCCACGCGTTGGTTGCGCAGGTTATGCCTGACGCAAGGGAACCGGCAAGCAACCCATTTGCCGGCTTTGGCCTTAAAGATATTCAATGAGAATCGTGCTTATCGCAGGCCGGTATTGCGGATTCCTCCTTTTTGTCGCGCGAGTCGGCGATCGGCTTTCAACCCTCCTTTGCCGGCGTTCGATCGTACCAATGGGATCGGCCGGCGTTGCTTCGAGGCATCATTTTTTTTCGCGCTCATTTGATTTTTGTGGAACCAAATGGTCCGGCGGGTGTTTAATGTGGTTCTGTGCACCGCGATCGGCCGGGAGGAAAACGATGGATCGCTTGCATTTCTTTACGCCCGTGCGGATTCTGCCTGGGCAAGGTCAGCCTGTAGAAGAAGTGGACAGTGTCGCCGAGGCGATGGTGTTCCTGCGGAAATGGCCAACGGGGCGCCGCGGACCGGTTTATCAATGCGCCCTGAATTGCTGTTCCGCCGCCATGGCCGGCAATATGTCGGCCGAGGAAGCGAGAAAGGCCTTTACCGGCTTTGCCCGCATCACCCGTCTGCTCGACGACGACATGGCCATGCCGATCGGCGGCGAGGCGATGGACAACGTTTACGCCTTACGTCGGTAGGCGCCGTATCTCGCCAGAACTGGCTGGTGTTCGTGCCCTTGCGGCGCGGACCGTGGCTCCTTGCTTATCCGTTGGCTTTCTCAGCTCCCATCACGAGGCACGGCCGTTTGAGGGCGCACAAGACGACGGGTTGCTCGGCCCCCGCGTGCCGTTCCGAGGCGGTGACGTCCCATCCCGTCTCCTCGCAACCGTTTGTGGTGATATTCAAGCTCTTTCCCCACATCTTCTGTACTTGGCGCCGCCACAGGAAATTCCATGGCTCAGGTCGCCGGCGCCGCATGGAGCATGGGTTGTTCTACGATGCTGTCGGACAGATCTGACGGAGATGCCTCGCTTCCGGCTGTGTCCCGCAGAACGAATGTCGCGATCAGGAAGGCCTGCACCACCACCAGGGCGTAGCTGGCCAGAATGACCGCGCAGGGCACGACGAAATTTAACTGCGGCGCGGCGCCAAGCACGACAGGGACGGTCCAGGATAC
>NZ_RZOT01000348.1:0-6456 GCF_003999085.1 Mesorhizobium sp. M4A.F.Ca.ET.090.04.2.1 | reverse complement strand
CCACCATTCAGCGGCAAGCGCGGAGAAGCGTTCCACTTCTCCGGCATCGATCGTCGACCGTCGGGGTTCTGACATGGGGCGGGTCTCCTCGAACGCTAGGAAGTCGGTTGCCGGGCCGCGAATGTCAAGGCGGCTTTTCTCGACAGCTGCCATACCGATGCGCGGCGGCGCATCTGGTGACGCCGGCCACATCCTTCAGTCGCGGCAGCTTGGCCGTCGGTCGGCAGGCGCGACGGCGGGTCAACTGGCGAGCGCGACCGCCAGGTGCTTCATGTCGACGCTGGCGGGATCGATGGCACGCATGGCGTCGCAATCGCCGATCTCCGCCATGATCCGGCCGGCGGCGGCAAGCGCCTGCTCGCGGCTTTGCCAGCGCACCAGATCGACCCAGCCGCCGTTGTCCTGCCTGGCCAGGCAGCGGCTGAGGAAACCGGGCTGCCGCGTCAGCCAGTCGCTGAGCAGGCCGTTGCCGGCGACAAAGCCCGCTTCGGTTCCGGGCTTCAACCGGAAGGTGACGATTTCCAGGGTCTCGGCCATCTATCCTCCTCGTTGTCGGGCTTCCAGGTTCATCTATCGCATGACCTGGTGCTCAAATCTGTCAGCAACCCCGATATTTTCAATGCGAATCGTTGTTGCGCGCCATGCTTGCGAAATCCTGATCATTTGGCTAAGGAGGCCGCGCATTCAGCACCCGGCCTTGGCCGGCGTGTTTTTTCGGCTCCACGGCCCAGCATCCAGTCAAAGGCATTTCGTTTCCATGGCGCGCATCGTGATGAAATTCGGCGGAACGTCCGTCGCCGACATCGCCCGCATCCGCAACGTGGCGCGCCATGTCAAACGCGAGGTCGACGCCGGCCATGAGGTCGCCGTCGTGGTCTCGGCGATGGCCGGCAAGACCAATGAACTGGTCGGCTGGACGCGCGAGGCCTCGCCGATGCACGACGCGCGCGAATATGACGCCGTGGTCGCCTCCGGCGAGCAGGTCACGGCCGGCCTGCTGGCGATCACGCTGCAGAACATGGGCGTGCACGCCCGCTCATGGCAGGGCTGGCAGATCCCGATCAAGACCGACAACGCGCATGGCGCGGCGCGCATCCTCGACATCGACGGCGCCTTCCTGATCAAGCGCTTCGGCGAGGGCCAGGTCGCCGTCATCGCCGGCTTCCAGGGCATCGGGCCGGACAACCGCATCGCGACGCTGGGCCGCGGCGGCTCCGACACGAGTGCCGTGGCCATCGCGGCGGCGGTCAAGGCCGACCGCTGCGACATCTACACCGATGTCGACGGCGTCTACACCACCGATCCGCGCATCGAGCCGAAGGCGCGGCGGCTGGCCAAGATTTCCTTCGAGGAAATGCTCGAAATGGCCTCGCTCGGCGCCAAGGTGCTGCAGGTGCGCTCGGTCGAGCTTGCCATGGTGCACAGGGTGCGTACCTTCGTGCGGTCGTCCTTCGACGATCCCGACGCGCCCGGAATGGGGGATTTGCTCAATCCGCCCGGAACGCTTATTTGCGACGAGGAAGAGATCGTGGAACAGCAGGTCGTCACCGGAATTGCCTACGCCAAGGACGAGGCGCAGATTTCGCTGCGCCGCGTCGGCGATCGCCCCGGCGTTGCCGCCGGCATCTTCGGGCCGCTGGCCGAAGCCAACATCAATGTCGACATGATCGTCCAGAACATCTCCGAGGACGGCAAGTTCACCGACATGACCTTCACGGTGCCGTCGGGCGACGTCGACAAGGCGCTTGCGGTGCTGGAGCGTCTAAAAGCCGATGTCGGCTATGACGTGGTGCAGTCGGAAGCCGGCATGTCGAAGGTGTCGGTCATCGGCATCGGCATGCGCAGCCACGCGGGTGTCGCCGCCACCGCCTTCAAGGCGCTGGCCGACAAGGCGATCAATATCCGCGCCATCACCACTTCCGAGATCAAGATTTCGATACTGATCGACGGTCCGTATACCGAATTGGCGGTTCGCACTTTGCATTCCGTCTACGGTCTGGATAAGCAATAGCAAGACTGAATCAGTTGTTGCGTGAGTGCCGGGCGCGGCGGAAACTGCGCCGGCAAGGACTCTATTGGAGAAGAAGCCGCGATGCGTGATACGGCCAGTGGCCCGCGCGTTCTGCTGAAGCGGCTCCGCGAGCTCATGCAGGAGCCGCTGGAGCCGCAGGAGCGGCTCGACCGCATCGTGCGCGACATCGCCTCCAACATGGTCGCCGAGGTGTGCTCGCTCTATGTGCTGCGCGCTGATTCGGTTCTCGAGCTCTACGCCACCGAAGGTCTCAATCCGAACGCCGTCCACCTGGCGCAGTTGCGGCTCGGCCAGGGTCTCGTCGGCACCATCGCCGCCAGCGCACGGCCGCTCAACCTCTCCAACGCGCAGGAGCATCCGGCCTTCGCCTACCTGCCGGAGACCGGCGAAGAGATCTACAACTCCTTCCTCGGCGTGCCAGTGCTCAGGGCAGGGCGGACGCTTGGCGTGCTCGTGGTGCAGAACAAGACCATGCGCCACTACCGCGACGATGAAGTCGAGGCTCTGGAAACGACGGCAATGGTCATCGCCGAGATGATCGCCACCGGCGATCTCGCCAGGCTGACCCGCCCGGGCCTGGAGCTCGACCTGCGCCGCCCCGTCAGCTTCACCGGCCTTTCCTTCAACGAAGGCGTCGGGCTCGGCCATGTCGTGCTGCACGAACCGCGCATCGTCGTCACTAATTTGTTCAACGAGGACAGCGAGGAGGAAGTCCGCCGGCTGCAGACCTCGCTCGGCTCGCTCAGGCTCTCCATCGATGACATGCTGGAGCGCCGCGAGGTCGCCTTCGAGGGCGAACACCGCGAGGTGCTCGAAGCCTATCGCATGTTCGCCAACGACAGCGGCTGGGTGCGCCGGCTGGAGGAGGCGATCCGCAACGGCCTGACGGCGGAAGCGGCGGTGGAGAAGGTGCAGAGCGACATGCGCGCCCGCATGCTGCACATGACCGACCCCTATCTGCGCGAGCGGATGAGTGATTTCGATGACCTTGCCAACCGCCTGCTGCGCCAACTGATGGGGCGCGGGCCGGAGGATGTCGCGGCGTCGCTGCCGAAGGATGCCATCCTCGTCGCCCGCTCGATGGGCGCGGCCGAACTGCTCGACTACCCCAGGGACAAGCTGCGCGGCGTCGTGCTGGAGGACGGGGCCGCGACCAGCCACGTCGTCATCGTGGCGCGAGCCATGGGCATTCCCGTCGCCGGACAGATGAAGGGCGCCGTTTCCATGGCGGAAAACGGCGACGCCATCATCGTCGACGGCGAGGAGGGCACGATCCACCTCAGGCCGCAGCCCGACCTCGAAGCCGCCTATGCCGAGAAGGTGCGCTTCCGCGCGCGGCGGCAGGAGGTCTATCGCGAGCTGCGCAAGAAGCCGTCGGTGACCAAGGACGGTGTTGCTGTCGATCTGCTGATGAATGCCGGGCTTGCTGTCGACCTGCCGCAGCTTGCCGAGTCGGGCGCGGCCGGAATCGGCTTGTTCCGCACCGAGCTGCAGTTCATGGTCGCCTCGACCTTTCCGCGCGCCGAGGCGCAGGAGCGGCTCTATCGCGACGTGCTCGATGCCGCGCGCGGCAAGCCGGTGACCTTTCGCACCATCGACATCGGCGGCGACAAGGTGCTGCCTTACTTCAAGGGGGCGTTGCAGGAGGAGAACCCGGCGCTCGGCTGGCGGGCGATCCGGCTCACCCTCGACCGCCCGGGTCTGCTCAGGACGCAGATCCGTGCCTTGCTCAAGGCCTGCGGCGGCCGAGAGCTCAAGCTGATGCTGCCGATGGTGACGGAGCTCGGCGAGATCGCGCAGGCGCGCGAGATCATCGACCGAGAGGTCAGGCACCTGTCGCGCTTTGCACACCATCTGCCGACCAGCTTGAAGCTCGGCGCCATGCTGGAAGTGCCGTCGCTGCTGTTTCAGCTAGACGAACTGATGAAGGCGGTGGACTTCGTCTCGGTCGGCTCCAACGACCTGTTCCAGTTCGTCATGGCGGTCGATCGCGGCAACACGCAATTGTCGGACCGCTTCGACACGCTGTCGGCGCCGTTCCTGCGGGTTCTGAAGACGATCGCCGACGCCGGCGTGCGCAACCACACGCCGGTGACGCTGTGCGGCGAACTGGCCGGAAAACCCATATCCGCAATGGCGCTGATCGGCCTCGGCTATCGCTCGATCTCGATGTCGCCGGCTTCGATCGGCCCGGTCAAGGCGATGCTGACCGAATTGCCGCTGGACGAATTGCAAGCCTTCTTCGCCGACAATCTGATGGCGCCGGCGCAGGGGCTGCCGATGCGCGCCCTGCTGCAAGCCTTTGCCGACGACCGCTCGATTCCGCTCTAGATTCACGTGAGGGCGGTCTGCAAATGTCGATTTTCTGCGCTTCCGGTGCTCATGTACCTAAATGTACATTCCGCTCCGGTTCTCCAAATTCGCCATTTTCGACTCGCCCTGATGTGAATTCGATCGAAGTTCCAAGCCCATGATCAACCTGCCGCGCGACCGCATGGATCAAGTCGTGAAGCGTTTCGAGATGCTCGAAGCGCAGATGTCGGCCGGGCCGACTGCGGACGCCTATGTCCGGATGGCCTCGGAATACGCCGACATCCAGGAGATGGTAGCCAAGATCCGGGCGCTGCGCGCAGCCGAGCAGGAACAGGCCGACCTCGAGGCGATGCTCGCCGACAAGGGCACCGATGCCGAGATGCGGGCGCTCGCCGAGGCCGACCTTCCGCAAGTCGAGGACCGCATCGAGACGTTGCGGAAAGACATCCAGATCCTGCTCCTGCCCAAGGATGCCGCCGACGACAAGAACGCCATTCTGGAAATCCGCGCCGGCACCGGCGGCGACGAGGCGGCGTTGTTCGCCGGCGACCTGTTTCGCATGTATGAGCGCTACGCCGCCTCGCGCGGCTGGCGCTTCGAAGTGGTCTCCGCAAGCGACGGCGAGGTCGGCGGCTACAAGGAAATCATCGCCTCGGTGTCGGGCAAAGGCGTGTTCGCGCATCTGAAATTCGAGTCCGGCGTGCACCGGGTGCAGCGCGTGCCGGCGACCGAGGCTGGCGGGCGCATCCACACCTCGGCGGCGACCGTCGCCGTGCTGCCGGAAGCGGAGGAGGTCGACATCGAGATCCGGGCCGAAGACATCCGCATCGACACGATGCGCGCATCGGGTTCCGGCGGCCAGCACGTCAACACCACGGATTCGGCGGTGCGCATCACCCATTTGCCGACCGGCATCATGGTGGTGCAGGCGGAAAAGTCACAGCACCAGAACCGGGCGCGCGCCATGCAGATCCTGCGGGCGCGGCTCTATGACCTCGAACGCAGCAGGGCGGACGAGGAGCGCTCGGAATCGCGCAAGTCGCAGGTTGGCTCGGGCGACCGCTCGGAGCGCATCCGCACCTACAACTTCCCGCAAGGCCGCCTCACCGACCACCGCATCAACCTCACTCTCTACAAGCTCGACCGGGTGATGATGGGCGAGCTCGACGAGGTCGTCGACGCGCTGATCTCCGACCACCAGTCGAAACTGCTCGCCGACATTGGCCTCGATGGCTGACATTTTGCCCGGCACGCTCGGGCCGCTGCTGCGGGAGGCGCGGCAACGTCTGGCCGCCGCCGGCGTGGCCGATCCGACGCTGGATGCCAGGCTGCTCGTCGAGCATTTTTCCGGAACGACCCGCACCCAGGCCATCGCCGAGCCGGCGCGAACCGTGCCGGCGGAGGCGATTGTGGCCATCGATGCGGCCCTGCGACGGCGCGTCGCAGGCGAGCCGGTGCACCGAATCCTCGGGTTTCGCGAGTTCTACGGACTGAGGCTATGGCTCTCGCCGGAGACGCTGGAGCCGCGCCCCGACACCGAGACGTTGGTCGAGGCGATCCTGCCCTTCGCCAAGGCAACGGCGGAGCGGCAAGGCGAATGCCGTATCCTCGATCTCGGCACCGGTAGTGGCGCCATCGCGCTGGCGCTGCTTAGCGCCGTTCCCGGCGCTGTCGCGACCGGTGTCGACATAGCCGCGGGTGCGCTGGCCACAGCCATGCGCAATGCCCGTGACCTGGGGCTCGCCGACCGGTTCGAAACGCTTGAATCCAACTGGTTTGCAAAAGTTTCCGGCAGCTACCATGTAATTGCCGCAAACCCTCCCTATATACCTCGGCAAGACATAGGAAATCTGCAGGACGAGGTCCGCGGTTTCGATCCGCATCTGGCGCTTGACGGCGGCGCGGACGGTCTGGACCCCTACAGGATCATAGCCGCTGAGGCGGCGGGCTTTCTGGAAACCGAAGGCTTGGTCGTGGTCGAGATCGGCCACACGCAGCGAATCGAAGTGGCGGACATCTTCACGGCAGCCGGCTATCGGTTGGCCGATAAGTTTCGCGACCTCGGCGGTAACGACAGGGCTCTGGTGTTCGAACGCGCAAAGCCCTGATGC
>NZ_RZOT01000347.1:0-6471 GCF_003999085.1 Mesorhizobium sp. M4A.F.Ca.ET.090.04.2.1 | reverse complement strand
AAGGTGTCGCGCAATCTCTGCGCCGGATCGATGCCGTAAAGCGTCTTGCCAGGGGCAACAAAATGAGGATCCGTGATATGAATGATTTTCTGCATTGCTCCACACTCAGATTGGGCCCGACCCTGGGAGGAAGTGGGACAAGAGACCGCTGCTGCGTCAGGCCACTTGATTGCCGTCGTTGTGGTGACCATCTATTCCAGGCGTCTGACAGCGAACCGTGAGCAGTGAGGGGTCGACCCTCTCTGCCGCCCGGATCGAGGTGTTCGATTCCAAGCAAACAGTTGACCGACGAACGGCCAATAAATGTCGCGAGTTGTAAATGCTCGGGCCGCATAAGGGACCTCGGTCGCTATCGCTTTCGGTTGATCATGAAGTAACTCGTCCATCATCGAAACGGTGCCACGGGCCTGTGCTTCGAGCTCCGGTGAGTTCCCCCACGCAGACACGAATGCTCCTTCTTGACCCTCAATTGTAATTTGTGAGCAGCTCGGTCGAACACCGTTGAGTGTCGCTTGCGCGCGCCCGCCCCATGCCGCATCCGCCTGTCAGACTTCGCCGATATCGAATGCAAGGGAGCTTTGTTCGGATTTATGTCAAGTGGACGGAATCGCCGGGACAGTCGGTATAGGAAGACATTTTTGTGGGGTTGAGTGGATGGAAAGCTGCTGCAGTTCACCTTACGGCACCTGCTGCCACCGGGTCCGCCTCCTCCCATTTTGTATTGGGCTGGACTTCGCTCGTCATCAGCAGGACGCTAAGTTCTTCGGCTGATCGCGCGACCACCGCAGCGCCGGCTGACAGCAATCGTTGACCGTGGTCGTCGTGGCAGTGGCCGCCCGCGGTGAAACCGATCACCATCATCCCCGCGGCCACACCGGCTCGAACGCCTGCAATGCTGTCCTCGACAACGACGCAGCGCGCTGCCTTAGTGCCCATCTGGGCGGCAGCGAACAGGAAGAGGTCCGGTGCAGGCTTACCGGCCTTTACCATGGCGGAGCTGAACACGTGGGGATGGAAGTATGCCCAAAGTTCCGTCAGTTCAAGACCAAGCCGCAGCTTGTCGGGGGCGCTGCTCGATGCGACGCAGCGCGGCAATCGCAACTGATGCAGGAGTTGGTCAATGCCGCTGATCGCTTGCAGTTCCGTCTGGTAGCTTTCCTTTATCCGGGATTGCACGATGACGTCGAAGTCGCTGGGTAGAGGGCGGCCCCAGTCTTCTTCGATCATTTTCCGCATGGTGGCTGAGGAAAGGCCGGTAAACCGCAGAATCACATCAGAATACGACATGGGATAGCCAATGCGGGTAAGTTCTTCGGCATCGATTCGACTTGCCAGCGTCTCGCTATCGATCAGAACGCCGTCGCAATCGAAGATGACCAGTTCATAAGAGGCCTGTTGATTCATTGCATGCCCTCGGGAACCCAACCTTCTGCGGAGACCTCGACCACATGTCGGTCGCTAACTTCGAAGCGATGCACCAGGACCCCATCAACGTCGATTATCGCGATGTCAAAAGCGGGCGCATCCTCGACGAAGTCCGCGTCTCTCCGCGTGAAATGTGGAATGATCTGATGCGCCACGCCGCGGTTTGCACTGAAAGGGATGCCGCTCCAGGTGCCGCCAACATCGACATGCACATGGCCGTGGAAAATGTGCCGCACATTGCCGGCGCTGACAATCGCCTGCATGATCGGGCGCCAATTCTCGGTGCTCCAGGGTTCGAAATGCGGCAGGCCGATCGGCTGCAGCGGATGATGGACGAAGAGGTAGGCCCGCACATCCGACGCCTCGGCCACCCGGGCCAGCAGCCACTCGAGCCGACCATCGTCCAAGGAGCCATGACCGAAACCTTCCACCAATGTGTCGAGAAAAATGAGGCGCCCGGCAGATCCGTCGTGAACCGACTGGATAAAGCCGTTCTCATCGCGCGGCTCTCCAGGAAACGCCCGAACAAAATTCTCGCGGCTGTCGTGATTGCCGAGCAGAAGGCGGGCGGGCACGCACAGTTCCTGCAGCACCTCGCGAAGTAGGACATAGGAAGCGAAATCTCCCTCGTCAGTGAGATCGCCAGTCACGACGCAAAGCTCGGCGTCGGCGTGATCGCGGTTGATGCGCTCAATGGTCTTGCGAAGCCGTTGGGCAGGATCGAAGCCGAAGAGCATGGCGCCTAACGGCACAAGATGGGGGTCGGTCAGATGAATGAGTTTCATGGATAATCCCGAAAAAGGGAGGGATGCCGCACAGGAGCGTGCAGCGTCTCGGACGAGGCGATCAGTTCGTTTTCGGCAGGAGTGCGCGAACCTCGGACACCATGTCTGCGAGAGCGGCTTCCGGTTCCTTGGATCCAAGCGCAATAGCCGTCATCTCGTCGCGGAGGACCTCCCCGATCTGCACGCCGTTATCACCAGGCCAGGAGAACCACGGGCGGGCGCGGGGCGTCTGAAGCACGCTGGTGTACCAGTTCGGGTGCTTATCGTAGAAGCCGGCGAGATGATCCTTGTCGAGGGCAAGCGTGTTGGTCGGCATATAACCAGTATTCGGCACGACAATGCTCTGGCCTTCAGGACTTGTGGTGAACTTGACGTAGTCCCAGGCGGCGGCGCGCTTGGCGGGATCGTCGGTAAGGATTATCGCAACCATGCCGCCCGTCGGCATCGTCGCATCTTCAGCGCCGAGCGGCTGCTTGGCTGTGCGGAGCTTGAACCGATCTCCAATTTCACCTTCGAAACCGCTCACACTGCCGGCAGAGGCGAAGAAGAAGCCGAGCTTGCCAGAGGTGAAGAGCTGCCGGGCGGCATGGGAGTCGATCGCCGGCTGAGCGCCGTCGGTGTGGAACCGCTTGAACAGCTTGACGGCAGCCTGGCCTGCAGGACCGTCAAAAGCGATGTCGCTCTCCTTGTCGTTCATCATCTGGCCGCCGAAGTTGCGTACCAGGTTCTGCGTGGCCCAGTCGTCCGAGCCGAGCTGGTAATACATGCCGGACGTTCCATTGCCGAGCGCACCGACCTTGCCGGCCAGTGCGACGAAGCTGTCCCAATCGGTCGGAACCTTGTCGGGGTCGCCGCCCGCCTGCTTCACGAGATCGGCATTGTAATAAACGACCGGCGTCGACATGGCGAAGGGAAGTCCGTACAGATGGCCCTCGATTCTTGCCAGAGACAGGATTTGTTCCGTGTAGCCCTTATCGGCCAGGTGATCGGCGGCAACGAGATCGTCGATGGGCTTTACGAGCCCGCGCGTGACGAGCGGACGGAGCACGTTAAAGCCGACATAGTGAACGTCCGGCAACTCGCCTGCCATGCTCTGACGAATCAACGTCTGGACAGCTTCGTCATAACTCGGCGCAGCAGCGCGGAAGCTGATCTTGATTTCCGGGTGGTCCGCCATGAAGCGGTCTGCAATCGGCTTGTGGATCACTTCGTGTTCGGGCCAGGCGTAATAGACATTGAGTTTCGTCTCGGCTTGCGCTGGCATGGCTGCCGCTGCGACACCGGCAGCAAGGATCATTGCAACTGTTTTCACATTGCTCTCCTGAGTTTTGAGATGGGGGTTTTTAGAGACGGAGCTAGTGTCGGCCGAGCACCAGACCTCGGATGAAATGTTTCTGCATGAGAAGGAAAAAAGAGACCAAGGGAGCAGTTACGAGAACGCCCCCCGCCATCAGCGCACCGACATTTCCGGCGCCCTCGCCGGCCTGCCGGAAATAGGCAATGCCGAGCGAAGCCGTCATCATGTCGGGATTGGTTATCACCACCATTGGCCAATAAAGATCGTTCCAATGGGCCACGATAGAGAAGATCGAGAAGGAGACGACGGCCGGCCAAGCTGCTGGCAGCATGATCCGCCAGGCGATCGATAGCTCGCTGAAACCGTCGAGCCGCGCCGCGTCGAGCACCTCATCGGGAAAGGTCACGAAGAACTGCCGGAACAGGAAGATGGCAAACACCGAAATGATCCAGGGCAGAACCAGAGCGGCATAGCTGTCGAGCAGTCCGGATTTTGCGAGGGCTATGTAGATCGGGATGGTTGGTATCTGCACCGGCACCAGAAGGCCGAGCAGGACGCCGACAAGCAGAATAGGGCGGCCCGGGAAGGACAGCTTGGCCAGCGCATAGCCGCATGGGATGGCGATCGCGATCTGCAACACAAGAATTGCCAGACACACGACAAAGCCATTTGCCATGAACCGAAGCAGCGGAATTGCCGAGAGCGCAGTGCCGTAATTGTCGATTGCGCCGTGAAGGGTCGGCGTTGGAAGCAGGCTGCCGTCAAAGATCTCGCTCTGTGGCGTCAGCGAGGCAAGGATCATCCACAGAAACGGAAAGACCATGATGATCGCGCCGGTGACAAGCACAGCATGCGAGACAATGCGGGAAGAGGAAGATTGCCCCAGGATCATCACTGGCCTCCATTTGCTTTCCAGCGCGCCCGACGCTCGGAGACGCGCATCTGGACGAGCGACAGGAAAGTCACGAAGACAAAAAAGGAAACGGAGATCGCAGAAGCATATCCGACGCGGAAGAAGCGGAAACCTTCTTCATAAAAAGTGTAAAGAACGACGGAGGTAGATTTCATCGGCCCTCCCTGTGTGAGGACCGCGACCGTTTCGAAAACCGAAAAGGCGCGGATAATTGTCATCACGGTGACGAACACCGTAACTGGCGCCAGCATCGGCCAGGTGACCAGAAGGAAGCGCTTCAGTCCCCTGTCCGCCCCGTCGATAGTCGCAGCTTCGTAGAGCTCCTCTGGAATGGTCGAAAGGCCAGCCAGGAAAAGGATCATGTTGAAGCCAACCAACTGCCAGACGCCGATCGCCGCGAGCGCATATATGGCCGTCGCCGGGTCGGACAGGAACCTGACGGGCGATGCGCCCAGGAGCTGCAGCAGCGTGTTGGCAAAACCCAGACTTGGATGCAGGATTGCTTCCCACGCGGTCGCGAGAGCAACCAAGCTTGCAGCCACGGGCAGAAAGTAAGCGGTTCGATAGAGAACTGCGAACCGTGATCTAGCGATCAAAACGGCGACGAGCAGCCCCCACCCGATTGCCGTCGGCACGACCACAGCCACATAGAGCGCGGTGTTGCGCAGACTCTGAGCAAAGCCAGGGTCGGTCAACATGCGCGTATAATTAGCAACCCCGATGAATTGGATTCCGGCCAAGCCGAGCGACGCATTCGTGAAGGACAGAAAGAAGACAAGAATGGCGGGTCCGATGACAAGGGCAACAAGCAACAGCGTCGCCGGCACGGACAGAATTATGCCAGCTTGCGCCTGGGCCCGAGCCGGCCGGTAGCTGCCTGCAGTGTTCGGAGCTAAGGAACTGAGCGGAATGTCGTTGGCTAAGGCCATGTCAGGCTGCCCCGCTGTGATCGCCACGCTGGCGCGAGCCGTTGGAAGGAAAGAACCATGCCTGTTCAGCGTCGATGGTCAGTCCCAGATTGTCGCCGTCACGCAGTGATCGCGCGCGCTCGGCGGAAATGCGGGCGACGAACTGAGCGCCGGCCTCGGCATCGACAAAGACGTGAGCGTCGATCCCTGCGTGCTCAATGCGCGTGACGCGAACCGGCAGGGCTCCTGGATGATCCTTCTCAGCCAGGGTCGCATGCTCGGGGCGGAAGGCCAGCGTTCCGGCCAGCCCGGATCCGAGCGCATCGCGAATGATGATCCTGCTGCCGCCGATCATGAGCGCGCCGCCTATAGGTGCGGCCACTGCCAGCTCGTTCAGGAATGGCTGCGCCAGGAAGCGCGCTACGTCTAGATCGACGGGTTCGCGATAGAGATCGGCAGGGGCTGCGACCTGACGGAGTTCGCCGCCAAAGATGACTGCGACGCGGTCTGAAAGCGCTGCCGCCTCGGCCTGGTCATGGGTAACGAAGATAGTCGTCGTTTCCATTTCCTTGTGAAGCCGTGCGATCTCGCCACGCGTATGGATGCGCAGCGCTGCGTCCAGGTTTGCCAAGGGTTCGTCCATCAGGAAGATCTTCGGCTTGCGCACCATGGCGCGTCCCAAAGCCACGCGCTGGCGCTGCCCGCCCGACAGCGCCGACGGTCGACGCTCGAGCAGCGCGTCGAGCTTGAGAAGCCCTGATGTCTGCCGGACCCGCTCCTGGATCGAGCGTTTGCGTTGGATGGCTCCGGGCAGCAGCGCGCCAATCACAGGAAGCCGTTCCAAGCTGCTTAGCTCACGCATGACCAGCGGGGCAGCAATGTTGTCGTGCACGCTCAGATGCGGATAAAGGGCGTAGCTCTGGAACACGAAGGCTAGGTCGCGGTCCTTCGGCGCCACCGCGTCCAGCCCCCTGCCGCCTGCACGCACATGGCCCTGGTCGGCACGCTCCAGCCCCGCGATGATCCGAAGAAGCGTTGATTTACCACACCCGGACGGCCCCAGCAGTGTCACAAACTCCCCCGCAGCAACCCTTAGACAGATGCCGCGCAGGACATCAATCGCGCCAAACCGCTTGCCGATGT
>NZ_RZOT01000346.1:0-6481 GCF_003999085.1 Mesorhizobium sp. M4A.F.Ca.ET.090.04.2.1 | reverse complement strand
GCCGCCGGCGGGGCGCTCTCTTCCAACGCGGCGACATCGGGAACCGCCGGCAGGAACTCCGATTCGATCTCGGCG
Organism: Mesorhizobium sp. M4A.F.Ca.ET.090.04.2.1; assembly: GCF_003999085.1. Taxonomy (NCBI): domain Bacteria; kingdom Pseudomonadati; phylum Pseudomonadota; class Alphaproteobacteria; order Hyphomicrobiales; family Phyllobacteriaceae; genus Mesorhizobium; species Mesorhizobium sp. M4A.F.Ca.ET.090.04.2.1. The sequence goes on along the minus strand of NZ_RZOT01000346.1, from coordinate 6,406 downwards.
ATCTTGGCCTGCACCGCCTTGCGGCGCTTGATGGCCAATTCCACGGTCACGTTGGGATTGGCCTGCAGAACGCGGTCGAGCGCGGCAAAGGCCGAACGATAGACCCGCTCGCGAAAGACGCGGTCCTCGGCATTGCCCTTCTCGAAGGCGTTGCGGATCGCTTTTTCGATCGCGTCCAAGCCAAATCCCTCTGCACGTTTCCTGCCATGATCGTTAGCGGCAGGCGGCCAATCAATCAACGGGCCGGCGGCCGCATTCTGCGCGGCGCGCCCGGACAAACCCGATTTCGGCGGTTTTTTACAAGGAAATCAACATATTTCGCCGAGGCCGTCCCACACCGACCGCCCAATACGGCGTTTCGGCATGCGGCGCATCGTCTGGACAGATCCTTCCAGCCCGGATCAGCCCAACACGAATTGCCGGGTTCCGGCTCGAATTCGCGGTTGGTTATTTGAATTCGCCGCAAGCCATCTTGAATTCGCGGCGGGTTGAGTCTATCACCCAGCCCATCTTGGAGGCCTAGCGCTTCCCGGGCCGCTTTAGCTCAGTTGGTAGAGCACATCATTCGTAATGATGGGGTCGCGTGTTCGAGTCACGCAAGCGGCACCAGTTTCCCCCCGGGTTCCCATTCCCTGCGCCAAAAACGCTCGAGGCATCTCGATCATTGTCGCGGCCCTGGATCGCGCCGCAAACCAGGTTTTCTTCCGGGATAGCTTGCGACGCTGCATCCCTTATCCCAGCGTCGCCACCGTCTTCAGCGCGCCATCGAGCATGTCGCCTTTCTCGTCCTTCAGCGCCGCTTCTCGCAGCCGGCGGATCCAGTCGGCCGCATCATCGCGGCCCTTGAGCATGGTGAGCGCCGAAAGCACGCGGTCGAACTTTGACTGGGCGCGGGCGTGGGTGTCGCTGTATCCCTTGATCAGCCTGCGGCAGTTCAGGATTTCCGTGCCAAGCACGTAATCTTCGCGGGCGTGGACGAGCGCCAGTTCGTACCAGCGCTCCAGATGCTCCATCTCGACCTTGTGGCGCAGCAGGCGGCGGCGCCAGCGGCGCAGGCCGCCGATGAACCACAGCATTGCGAAGCCGGTCAAGCTGTCGGTGCGGATGCGGCGGCCGCGATTGATGCGGCGGTCGAGGAAGTTGGCAAGCTTCGGTCTGTCCTCGATGTAGCTGCCGAGACCCGCCGGCAGCGTGCCGCAGAACTCCTCGATGCGCGGATGGAAATATTCCGTCAGCTGCAGGACCGTTCCATCCTTGACGCCGACCTCCTTGCGCACGCGCCTGTCGCGGGTCGAACGGGTCTTGAGATCGGCAACGCGGATCATGTCGTCGTAGCACATGGCATTGGCGAGATGTTTCGCCGCGGCGATCGACAGCGCGTAGGCGTGTTCCGGGCCATCCAGCGCGACGGCCTTGTCCAGCCGGTCGAGATACTCGCCGCCATAGGCGATGTCCTGGTAGTCGACGACTTTTTTCAGGCCGCGTTCGGCCATGTCGCGCGCCGGCTTTGGCAAGGCACCAACGCGGGCGGCCAGCTCCTGCCAGCCTTTCAGCAAGATTTCCGGTCCACGGACCTTCGCCGTTGACTTGGCTTCGGTGACGGCATGTTTCGCCGCCTGCTCGCCTGCCGGTGCAGCCGCGATGCCGCGCGTGCGATCGTAAGCGGCGGCGAAGGCGGCGAGGCTGGCTTTGACGCCGCGGCCGCCGGCGCCGATCGCCTGCTCATAGTTGTCCCGCGCAAAGGGCAGCGCATCGGAACCGGCCAGCGCGCCGAGCAGGCTGGCCGAGATCATGGTGCCATTCTCGGCGGCGATCTTTTCCATGTCGAAGGCGATGAATCGCCTGGCCGCGGCTTGCGCCGTCGCGTGCACCTTCTCGGACGAGGCGCGGCCGTCGCCGGGCTCGATCTTTTCCGACACGGCGGCGATGCGGTGCGAGGAAGCGATCAGCGTCGTGCGCTCGGGCGTGACGAAGCCGCGGATGATGGCGCGACCGGCCTCCATCAGCTCGGCGGCGATCAGTATGTCGACATCGCCCTGCGACGGCGACACCGGCAGCCGGCCGGTGTCGCGGGCCATCTCGATGTAATAGATCGTCGCGCCGGTACGCTGGGCGACGCCCGCCACTGAGGTTGACTGGGCGATATAGCCGCTGCGCTCGGCGACGTCGGTGATCCAGTCGGCGAGCACGCCGCCGCCCTGGCCGCCAACGGCAAGCACGGCGAGTTTTATCACCCGCTCGTCACCGGCGGCGTCCGTCCTCGGGCGCGAGGCTGTGTTCTCGTCAAGCATCGGCGAACACCAGCCGACGGCTTTCGCGGCGGCGCTGCAAAAGGCCGATCATGGCGCGACGCGCGCTTTCCAGGAAGCGGTCCCAGCGGCCGGGGTTGTGGATCACATCGGCACGGTAGAAGGACGGGCAGAGCACGGCGGCGTCCGCCACCTCGCCGCAATTACCGCAGCCGACGCAGTTCTGGTCGATCGATGCCACCGGATCGTCGCGCAGCGGTTCGTCGAGCGACTTCACCGACAGCGACGGACAGCCGGAGAGCCGCATGCAGGCGTGGTCGCCGGTGCAGATGTCTTCGTCGACGCCGAACTTCGGCTTCACGACCCGCTCGCCGCCCTTGATCGCCTTGTCGACCAGCGGCTTCTCGCGGCGCTGGCGGTTCAGCATGCATTCGGACGACGCGACGATGACCTTCGGACCCGTCTCCTCGGTGGTCAGCGCCTCACGGAGCGTCGCCTGCATCTTGCCGACATCGTAGGTGCGATCGATGTGGCGCAGCCACTTGACGCCCATGCCTTTCACCGCCTCGGTGATCGGATGCTTGGTCGATTTCGTCCTGTTGCTCGCACGGGAGGACAAGATGTCCTGGCCGCCGGTAGCGGCCGAGTAAAAGTTGTCAACGATGACGATGACGCCGTCGTTCTTGTTGAAGACCGCGTTGCCGATCGAGGAGGTCAGGCCGTTGTGCCAGAAGCCGCCGTCACCGACGAAAGAGATCGAGCGGCGCTTGGCGTCGGGCGAATTGAACGCGGAGGCCGAGGCCGGACCCAGCCCATAGCCCATGGTGGTGGCGCCGAGCTCGAAGGGCGGCATGATCGAGAACAGGTGGCAGCCGATATCGGAGGCGATGTGGTGGTTGCCGAGCTCCTGCTCGACCAGCTTGGTCGCGGCAAAGATCGGCCGCTCGGGACAGCCGATGCAGAAGCCTGGCGGGCGGCCGGGAACGACATTGACGAGATCGGCGGTGTCGATGCCTTCGCCGAGCCTATTCGGCGCCCTCACCTCGCCCGGCAGCAGGTGCGGAGCGTTGGCCCGCAGGAAGGAGCCGATGCCGTCGAGTATGACCTGGCCGGTGTATTCGCCGGCCATCGGCAAATGCTCCTTGCCGACCAGCCTGGTGCCGCGGCCGGCCTTGTGCAGCATAGCCGCGAGGGCCTGCTCGATGTAGTTGGGCTGGCCCTCCTCCACGACCAGAACCGCCTGCTTGCCTTCGCAGAAGGCGAGGAATTCGTCGTCGACCAGCGGATAGACGGCGTTCAGCACATAGAGCGACACGTCGGTGTCGCCATAGGTGTCGGCGAGGCCGAGCCGCTGCAGCGCGCGGATGACCGAATTGTACATGCCGCCCTGCATGACGATGCCGACCGAGCCGTGATCGGAGCCGAAGATCTCGTTGATCTTGCGGCTCCTGATGAAGTCAACCGCCGCCGGCCAGCGCTTGGCGACCTTTTCCTTCTCGTGCAGGAAGGAAGCGGGCGGCAGCACGATGCGACCGGTATCGCGGCGCGGCGCTTCCAGCGCATCGGCCACCGACATTGGCGGGCGCTTGTTGTCCTTGGCGATGAAGTGGCCGTGGACGTGGCAGCAGCGGATGCGCACCTGCAGCATGACAGGCGTGTTGGAGGCCTCCGACAGCTCGAAGCCGTCCTCGACCGCCTTGACGATCGAGGGCAGGTTCGGCCGCGGATCGAGCAGCCAGACCTGGCTCTTCATGGCGAAGGCGTGGCTGCGCTCCTGCATGATCGAGGAACCCTCGCCGTAATCTTCGCCGACGATGATCAGCGCCCCGCCGGTGACGCCGCCCGACGCCAGGTTGGCCAGCGCATCGGAGGCGACATTGGTGCCGACCGTCGACTTGAAGGTGGCGGCCCCACGGATCGGGTAGTGCACCGAGGCCGCGAGCATGGCGGTGGCGGTGGCTTCCGAGGCGCTTGCCTCGAAATGCACGCCGAGCTCTCCGAGAATGTCCTGAGCGTCGGCGAGCACGTCCATCAAGTGGCTGATCGGCGCACCCTGGTAGCCGCCGACATAGCCGACGCCGCATTGCAGCAGCGCCTTGGTGATGGCGAGAATGCCCTCGCCGGCAAACTCCTGGCCGGCGCCGAGGCGGAGCTTTTCGACTTCCTTGGCAAAAGACCGTTCGGCCATTGTGGCCTCCTTCAGTTGCCGCCGGCATCCGGCGGCGCGTACGTCAAACTCAAATGTCGTGCTTGCGGATGTTCTTGAGCATCTTCTGCAGGATCGCGATCAGCGCGGCGTATTCGGCATCGTCGACGCCGTCGAACATGGCCTCGAAGGCATCGTGCATGGCCGGCCACGCGCGGGTGAACAGGGCCCGCCCGTCGTCGGTCAGGAACACGTGGCGGAAACGGCTGTCGGTGACACCCTGCTCGCGGCGCACGAGACCCTGCCCCTCCAGCGCGTCAAGCGTGCGGCTCAAGGTCGACTGCTCGATGACGGTGTAGACCGACAGGTCGTTGACGGTGACGCCATCGGTGACAGAGAGCACGGCAAGCGTTCGCACCTGCGGAATGGTCAGGCCCTGCTTGCGGAAATCCTCGCGCAGCGTGGCGTTGTAGCGGCCCATGATGCGGTTCATGAGATAGGGCGCGAATTGCTGCAGGCCGATCTCGCCCAGGGTCGAGATGCGCTGGCGCTTCTGCTGGACCTTCTCCTCCATCACAGCCTCCCCGCCAGCAGGAAGCCGGAACCGCCGCCAAGGCCGGCGCCGGGATGGGTGGAGGCGCCGATATGGTAGAGGCCCTTGATGCTGGTCTCATGGTTGCGGCTTGCCTTGAACGGCCGCCACAGGAAGGCCTGGTCGATGGTGGACGAGCCGCCATAGGGATCGCCGCCTACCAGGTTGATGTTCACCGCTTCGAGATCGGCCGGCGAATAGGCGCGGCGCGCGATCACTGTGTCGCCAAAACCATCGATGTGACTGGCCAGGATGGCCTCGACGCGGTCGGCAAAGGCCTCGCGCAGCGCCTCGGTCCAGCGGCCGCCGACGGGAGCTTCGAGCTTGCCGGCGGCGTCACCCTTGATGTAGCGCGGCGCCTCCGGAAGCTGCAGCCACAGGATCGCCTTGCCCTCCGGACAGCGCGACGGATCGAGCGCATGCGGCTGGCCGACGCAAATGGTCGGCACTTGCGGCAGCAAGCCGCGCACCGCTTCGTTGCAGGCCTTGGAGACGCCGTCGAGCCCGGGCGTCAGATGCAGCAGCGCGACCTTGTCCAGCCCCTTGCCGCGCCAGGCGGGGACCCTGTCCAGCGCATAGTGGATCTGGAAGTTGCCCTTGCCATAGCGATAGTTTTGCGTCGCTTCGACGGCCGCCTCCGGCGCATCCCTGCCGAGCAGGCGACCATAGAGCTGGGTCGGCGTGACCGAACAGATGACGCTCTTCTTCGCATGCACTGTTTCGCCCGACGCCAGACGCACGCCGGTGGCGCGGCCGCCATCCAGGATGATGGAGGCGACGTCCGCGTCGGTGGAAATCACACCGCCGCGCTCCTTGATCAGCGCTTCGAAGGCGGCGAGCAGGTTTTTCGCGCCACCCTTTACGATCGGCGCGCCCGCAGCCTCCAGCGCAAACGCAATGACCTTGGCGATCTGGCCGGAGAAGGCGTCCTCCGGACCGAGGCCGGCATGCAGCACCCAGGGCGCCCACAGCGCGCGCGTGGTTTCGGATCGATAGCCGCCCTCCAGCCAGCCGCGCGCCGGCGCCAGCGCCTCGCCGAGGAAGGCGGCAAGGTTGCGCGGCCCGCGTCGCCAGGCCTCGCCAGTGAGCAGCTTGGTCGTCGGATAGGACCAGAGCGCGCCGCCAAGCAGGCCGAAGAGCAGGCCGGCATCTCGCTCGATGCCGCCGACGTCGTTGCCGTGGCGGTCGCCGTCGCCCGCGGCAATCTTGTTGAGCGCCGCGATGTTGGCGATGCGGTCGGTGGTGAGCACGGCGTGGCTGCCGTCGGGCCTCAGCACCCCGGTGGGGGTCGCGGTGTGGCAGAATTCCAGCCCGTGCCGCGCCAGGTCCTTGCCGAGTGCGGCAAAGGCCGGCGAGGTGATGAACAGCACGAAGGTCGTCGCCATCACGTCATGGACGAAGCCGGGCGCGGTGATCTCC
>NZ_RZOT01000345.1:0-6486 GCF_003999085.1 Mesorhizobium sp. M4A.F.Ca.ET.090.04.2.1 | reverse complement strand
GGATAATCCGGCAACCATGGCCAGATTATTGGCAAACAATACATCGCCATTCTTGCCGTCGATTGCAGTGCCCAGGCGGCGCCATACCCGCGAAAGTAAACGACATGCCGCCGGATGGCCCACAGCGCTGTTTCTTTTGGCCGCGACGATTTTTGAAACTCGGCGCGGCCTTGTTCCGCTGATGTCCAGCGGGCGCCCGCCGGCAGGACCAGTGCCTTGCAATTGCGCATCCCTTGCCCGGTGGCCCAATTCGGCCGAATGTGCCGGCCAGAAATATAGATTGAAAGAAGCGCATGACGGAATTCGTTCTCCCCTTGCCCGCAACACCGTCGGTTGCTGTCGCCGGCTCGCACGAACGCTTCGCGGTGCGCCGCATCTTCTGCGTCGGCCGCAATTACGCCGCGCATGCCCGCGAACTCGGCAATGACGAGCGCGATCCGCCCTTCTTCTTCACCAAGCCGGCCGACGCGGTGGTCGACAGCGGCGCCACCATCCCCTACCCGCCGCTGACCGCGAACCTGCATCACGAGATCGAACTGGTCGCGGCGATCGGCAATGCGGGCTTCCGCATTCCGCGCGACGAGGCGCTTGCCCATGTCTGGGGCTATGCCGTCGGCATCGACCTCACCCGGCGCGACCTGCAGGACCAAGCGAAGAAGGCGGCGCGCCCCTGGGACTGGTCGAAGGCTTTCGACCGTTCCGCCCCATGCGGCCCACTGGTCCCGGCGCAGAAGTCCGGCCATCCCTCGAAAGGCCGAATTTGGCTCGCCGTCGACGGCGAGGTCCGGCAGGATGCCGACCTTGCCGAGCTGATCTGGCCGCTTGCCGACATCGTCTCGATCTGCAGCGAGGCGGTGACGCTCGAGCCGGGAGACCTGATCTTCACCGGCACGCCGGCCGGCGTCGGCGCGGTCGGGCCGGGCGAAACGATGACCGGCGGCGTCGAAGGCATCGGCGCCATCGAAATCACCATCGGTCAACCGACGACGTGAAGCGATGAGCGACCTAATCCTCCATAACTACTACCGCTCCTCCACCTCCTACCGCGTGCGCATCGCGCTGGAGATGAAGGGCCTCAGTTACGATTACGTGCCGCACCATCTGCGCCACGGCGAGCACCTCGAAGCCACCTATCTCGCGGTCAATCCGCAAGGGCTGGTGCCGGCGCTGATCCTTGGCGACGGCCGGCTTTTGACGCAGTCGCTGGCGATCATCGAATATCTCGACGAGACCGTGCCCGAGCCGCCGCTTCTGCCGAAGGACGCGCGCGGCCGGGCGCGCGTCAGAATGCTGGCGCAGATGATCGCCTGCGACATCCATCCGGTGAACAATCTGCGCGTGCTGACCTCGCTGCGCACGCTGTTCGGCGCCGGCGACCAGGATGTCGTCAACTGGTTCCGGCACTGGGTGAACGAAGGGTTTCAGCCGCTTGAGACGATTCTCGCTTCAGCGCCCGAGACCGGCACCTTCTGTCACGGCGACACGCCCGGCCTTGCAGATATCTGCCTCGCCGCCCAGGTCACCAACAATGCCCGCTTCGGCGTCGACATGGCGCCCTACCCGGTGATCTCGCGGATCCACGCCGCCTGCATGGCGCTGCCGGCTTTCCGCAAGGCGGCGCCGGAGAATCAGATAGACGCGGAGTAGCCGCACAATTCTGGGTAGAGCATTGGGAGTTGCCGATGAAAGCTGTCGTGTTCGAGAAGTTCGGCGAGACGCCGACGATCCAGACCGTTCCCGACCCCAAGCCCGCCCCGGAAGGCGTCGTCATCAAGGTCGAGGCGACCGGGCTTTGCCGCAGCGACTGGCACGGCTGGATGGGCCATGATGACGGCATCACCCTGCCGCATGTGCCCGGCCACGAACTGGCCGGCATTGTCGTCGCCGCCGGCAAGCGCGTGACCCGCTGGAAAGCCGGCGACCGTGTCACCGTGCCGTTCGCCGTCGGCTGCGGCCGCTGCTTCGAATGCACGTCGGGCAATCACCAGGTCTGCGAGCACCAGACGCAGCCGGGCTTCACCGGCTGGGGTTCCTTCGCCGAATATGTCGCCATCGACCATGCCGACACCAACCTGGTGCGCCTGCCGGACGAGATGGACTTCGCCACCGCCGCCAGCCTCGGCTGCCGCTTCGTCACCTCCTTCCGCGCTATCGTCGACCAGGGCCGGGTGAAGCCGGGCGAATGGGTGGCCGTGCATGGCTGCGGCGGCGTCGGCCTGTCGGCGATCATGATCGCCAGTTCGATGGGCGCCAACGTCATCGCCATCGACCTCACCGACGAGAAGCTGGACTTCGCCAGGAAGATCGGCGCCGTGGCGACCATCAATGCCTCGAACACGCCCAACGTGGTCAAGGCGGTCAAGCAGATCACCAATGGCGGCGCGCACATGTCCATGGACGCGCTCGGTCACCCGACCACCTCGTTCAACTCGATCGCCAATCTGCGCCGGCGCGGCCGTCACGTTCAGGTCGGCCTGATGCTGGCCGACGACGCGCGCCCGCAGGTGCCGATGGACAAGGTGATCGCCTTCGAGCTCGAGATTCTCGGCAGCCACGGCACATGCAGGCGTACCGCTATACGGCGATGATGGAGATGATCCGCACCGGCAAGCTGAAGCCGGAACTTCTGGTCGGCAAGAAGATCAGCCTCGAAGAAGCGCCCGCGGCCTTGATGGCGATGGGCGGCTTCGAGGGCATCGGCATCGGCGTGGTGACGAAGTTCTAGGTGCGGATGGCGCCGTCACGCCGAAGCCGCGCGTCTCGGCAACTCCTGCTTTGCGAATTTCTTGGCGCCGACGACGCACAGCACTACGCCGAGCGTGACGACCAACATCAGCGGGCTGACCTGCTCGTGCAGCAGCGTCGCCGCCAGCGCCAGGCCGAAGAAGGGCTGCAGCAGTTGCAACTGGCCGACGGCGGCGATGCCGCCTTGCGCAAGGCCGCGATACCAGAACACGAAACCAATCAGCATGCTGAACAGCGAGACATAGGCGAGACCGATCCAGGCGCTTGAGCCGACGTCGGCGAAGGATGGCGGCAGCGTCGCAAAGGTCAGCACCAGCGTGATCGGCAGCGACAGCACCAAAGCCCAGCAGATCACCTGCCAGCCGCCCAATCTGCGCGACAGCGCTGCACCCTCGGCATAGCCCAGTCCGCAGGCGATGATGGCAGCCAGCATCAGGCCGTCGCCGACCGGCGATGCGGTCACGCCTTGCGTCAGAGCAAAACCCGCCACCAGCGCGCTGCCGAGGCATGAGAACAGCCAGAATGCCGGTCTTGGACGGTCGCCGCCGCGCAGCACGCCGAAGATCGCCGTCGCCAGCGGCAGCAGGCCGACGAAGATGATGGAGTGGGCCGAGGTGACATGCTTGAGCGCCAGCGCCGTGAGCAGCGGAAAACCAACGACCACACCCAGTGCGACGATCGCCAGCGACAGCAGATCCTCGCGCTCCGGCCGCTTCTGCCGGAACAAGGCGAGCATCGCCAGGCCAAGCAGGCCGGCAATCGCCGCTCGGGCCGAGGTCAGGAATGTCGGATCGAGATCCGCAACCGCCACGCGCGTCGCCGGCAGCGAGCCACTGAAAATCAACACGCCGATGAATCCGTTCACCCAGCCACTCGCGGTCTTGTCCATTGCAGGCCTCATCTCTTTCGCCCTCTATCGGGCAGAGCCCTATGGTGCGGCCAGAGACAATGCGGTACAGTTTTGCAAAACTGTAATGGCCGATTGGGCAATACAGATGACCGAACTCGCTCTGGAACCCGACGCTGCGCGCACTTTTGCCGCAACCACGCTTGTCGAAACTGTCATGGCGACCATCCGTCAGCGGATCGCTGCCCGCAGCCTGACGCCTGGGGCGCGGCTGCCGTCGATCCGCGCCTTCGCCAAATCCATGCGAGTTTCGAAATCCACCGTCGTCGAGGCCTATGAGAGGCTCGCCGCCGAAGGCACGATCCGCTCGCGCCCGGGGTCGGGCTTCTACGCCGCCGGCCAGCTGGCGCCCTTGTCGCTGGCCGAGATCGGCCCCCGGCTTGACCGCGAGGTCGATCCGCTCTGGGTCTCGCGCCAGTCGCTGGAAGCCGGCGACGAGGTGCTAAAACCCGGCTGCGGCTGGCTGCCAGCCGCATGGATGCCGCAGGCCGCCTTGCGGCGGGCGCTGCGCACGGCGGCTCGCGCCGACGATGTCGCGCTTGCCGATTACGGTACGCCGCTCGGCCTGGCGCCGTTGCGGCACTTGCTGGTGCGGCGCATGGCCGGGCATGGCATCGAAGCCTCGCCCGAACAGATCATGCTGACGGAATCGGGCACCCAGGCCATCGATCTCCTGTGCCGCTTTCTGATCGAACCCGGCGACACCGTGCTGGTCGACGACCCCTGTTATTTCAACTTCCACGCCTTGCTGCGCGCCCATCGCGCCAAGGTCGTCAGCGTTCCCTACACACCGTCGGGCCCGGACATCGACCTGTTCGCCGAGGTGCTGGCCGAGCACCGGCCGCGCCTCTACATCACCAATTCCGGCATCCACAATCCGACAGGCGCGATCCTGTCGCCGGTCACCGCCCACCGGCTGCTCAAGCTCGCCGACCAGGCCGACCTCACCATCGTCGAGGACGATATCTTCGCCGATTTCGAGCATAGCCCGGCCCCGCGCCTGGCGGCGTTCGATGGCCTCAACCGCGTCGTCCAGATCGGCAGCTTCTCCAAGACGCTGTCGGCCTCGGTGCGCTGCGGCTTCATCGCCGCGCCCCGCGACTGGATCGAGCAGCTCACCGATCTCAAGATCGCCACGACCTTCGGCGGCGGCAGGCTGGCGGCCGAACTGGTGCTGACCCTGCTGAAGGACGGCAGCTACCGCAAGCATGTCGAGGCGTTGCGCATCCGGCTTGCGCGCGCCATGGCCGAAACGAGTGCCCGCCTGAAGTCGATCGGCATCACGCCGTGGATCGACCAGCCGGCCGGCCTGTTCCTGTGGTGCAGCCTGCCGGAGGGCGTGGATGCAGCCGAAGTCGCCCGCCGCGCGCTGGCCGACAATGTCGTGCTGGCGCCCGGCAATGCGTTCAGCCTGTCCGGAACGGCCAGCCGCTTCCTGCGCTTCAACGTCGCCCAGTCGGGTGACGAACACATCTTCACGGCGCTCGCAGCGGCGATGTCCGGGTAGTCCGGTCAGCGCGCCGCGCAAATCTCCCGCACGCAATCGCGCAGCCAGCGTTGCGCCGGATCGGCGTCGAGGCGCGGGTGCCAGAGCATCGAGATGGTCACCTCCGCCGTCGCGACCGGCAAGGCAAAGCTGAACATGCCGGCGCGCGCCCCTTCGGTGTGCCGCTCAGGGACGCTGGCGATCAGGTCGGACGCGCGCGCCAGGGCGAGTGCCGCCGAAAAGCCCGACACCATGGATACCACGGTCCGCCGCAGCCCAAGCTGTTCCAGCGCCTCGTCGATCGGTCCCCTCTCGCGGCCGCGCCTCGAAACGCTGATGTGGCGGCCGGCCGCGAAGCGCTCCGGCGTGACGGCGCCCTGGCTCAGCGGATGGCCGGCCCGCGCCGCGCCGATGAAGCGGTCGCGAAAGAGCGTCTGGATGCGGATCTCGGGTCCGGTCTCGCCGGCGACGCCGATCTCCAGATCGATGGTCGCGTCGCGCAGCGAAGCGACGTCCTTGTCGGACTTCGGCGCGAAACGCAGCCGCACATTGGGAGCTTGCGCGCCGACGCTGGCGACAAGCCGCGGCCCGAACTCCTCGACGAAGCTCTCATTGGTGCGCAGCGTGAAAGTCCGATCCAGGCCTTGCAGGTCTAGCAGCCTGGCGGGGCGCAGTAGAGCTTCGCCCTCCTCGACCACGCGGCCCACCTGCAGCCGCAATTCCTGCGCGCGCGGCGTCGGCACAAGGCCCCGGCCGGCGCGGACCAGCAGCGGATCGCCGGTCGCCTCGCGCAGGCGCGCCAGCGTGCGGCTCATCGCCGACGGGCTGAGGCGCAGCCTTTGCGCGGCGCGCGCCACACTGCCTTCGTTCAGCAGGACATCCAGCGCGACAAGCAGGTTGAGGTCGGGCGACGGCATGCCCGGACCATAGCACGGATATATGGCGTCGCATGCATGAATAAGATGCAAATACTGCGTCTTCCGCCATGCCAGCCACAAGCGTACGACCGGCCGACAGATCGGCCTTGGCGGTGCCACCGGCAATGCCAGGGCAAAGGAGCAAAATCTTGGCGGACATTGCGGAAAAAATTGGAACCGAGAGCAGCTGGAATGGCCGCGCTGCGCCCACGCGGGTCGGATGGGCGCTGGCCAGCCTGTCGCTTGCCACGCTGTTGCCCTCGCTCGGCACCAGCATCGCCAGCGTCGGCCTGCCGGCCCTGATGCAGGCGTTCGGCGCCTCGTTCCAGTCCGTGCAATGGGTGGTGCTGGCCTACCTGCTTGCCATCACCACCATGATCGTCAGCGCCGGGCGGCTGGCCGACATTGTCGGCCGCCGGCCGCTGCTGCTC
>NZ_RZOT01000344.1:0-6528 GCF_003999085.1 Mesorhizobium sp. M4A.F.Ca.ET.090.04.2.1 | reverse complement strand
GGCCAGAAGTTCCTGCTCCACGACGGCGTGCGACAGCAAGATGGCGCGCGGCGTCGGCTTGTCGTCATAGAACTGCGCCAGGAACGAGCCCAGCACCTCCGCCGCCTCCAGCGCCGGGTCGGCCTTGGGGAAATAGGCGCGGTTGCCCCAGTTCTGGCCGGTGCGGAAGAAGAAGACCTGGATGCAGGTCTGGCCGCCCTCCTGGTGGACGGCGAAGACGTCGGCTTCCTCCACCGTCTGCGGGTTGATGCCCTGGTGCGCCTGCACATGCGAGAGCGCGGCCAACCGGTCGCGGTAGATGGCGGCGCGCTCGAAATCGAGCTCCTCCGAGGCCTGCTGCATGGCGGCGGAGATTTCCGTCTTCACCTTCAGACTGCGGCCCGAGAGAAAGTCCTTCGCCTCGGCGACCAGCCCGGCATAGTCCTGGTGCGAGATCTCGCCGGTGCAAGGACCGGCGCAGCGCTTGATCTGGTAGAGCAGGCAGGGCCGGGTACGGTTCTCGTAAAAGGAATTGGTGCAGCTCCTCAAAAGGAAGGCACGCTGCAGCGAATTGATGGTGCGGCCGACCGCGCCGGCGGAAGCGAAGGGGCCGAAATAGTCCCCTTTTCGTGAACGCGCGCCGCGATGCTTGTAGATGCCGGGCGAGACATGGTCGCCGGTCAGGAGGATATAGGGAAACGATTTGTCGTCCCGCATCAGCACGTTGAAGCGGGGCCTGAGCCGCTTGATGAGGTTCGCCTCGAGCAGCAGCGCCTCGATCTCGGTCCGGGTGACGACAAATTCCATCGTCGCCGTCTCGCGCACCATGCGGCCGATGCGGGCGGTGTGAAAGCGCCCCTGCGCGTAGTTGGTGACGCGCTTCTTCAGGCTGCGCGCCTTGCCGACATAGAGCACGTCGCCGGCGGCGTTCATCATGCGATAGACGCCGGGCGCGTTGGGCAGCCGCTTGACGAGCGTCTGGATCACCTCGGCGCCGACCATGCCATCGGCGTCGCCGGCATGCGGCGTCCAGTCGATCGTGGTGAAGGCAACATCCGGTCCGGCTGTCTCCGGCTCGACAATCTCCTCGACCGACTCGTCCTCGAGGTCGAGGTCGGGCGGCAGGTCGTCGGCGTCGCCGTTTCGTTTGTGCTTCTGATCTGTGGGACTCATTCCACCATGCCTGTCACATCGGGCGTCTGCCATGCAAGGTGCTGGCCGCCGTCCAGCGCGATCATCTGGCCGGTGACCGAGCGCGCGTCCCAGAGATAGCGGATGGTAGCGCCGAATTCGGACAAATCCGGGCCGCGCTTAAGGATCAGCCCGTCGAGCTGCGCGGCGAAATCATCATCGTCCTGGCGCGCGCTCTTGAGCGTCGGGCCCGGGCCGATAGCATTGACGCGGATGCGCGGGCCGAGCGCCTGCGCCAGCATCTGGGTTTGTGTCCACAGCGTCGACTTAGACAGCGCATAGGAAAAATAGCGCGGTGTCGGCCGCCACACGCGCTGGTCGATTATGTTGACGATCAGCCCCTCCTCGCCTCGCGGCAGGGCGCGGGCGAAATTCTGCGCCAGAAGCGCCGGCGTCTTCACATGGATGGCGAAGTGGCGGTCCCAGGCCTGCCAGTCGAAATCCTCGACACGATCGTCGACGAAAAGCGAGGCATTGTTGACGAGCAACCTGACCGGCCCAAGCGCCGCCTCCGAGCGGCCGACGAGATCGCCGACGGCGTCCATGTCGGTGAGGTCGCCCGCGATCACGGCGGCGCGGCCGCCCTCGCCCCTTATGCGTTCAGCCAGCGCCTCTGCCTCGGCACCCGAGCGGTTGGCGTGGATGGCGACGGCAAAGCCATGCGCGGCCAAATCCTCGACGATCGCTTTACCGATCCGTTTTGCCCCACCCGTCACCAGCGCTGTCCCGGCGGCTTTGCTCATCTGTCAATCCTCAAATCGCCGCCTCGATTCCGGAAGCCGGCACATTATGACGGGGCAAGGGGTTAAACGCCATTTCCACCTGGGGCGGGAATGTGGCGGAACGGCCTCGTCGCAACCTTTGCGTGATCCGGATTCGCGCCGGCTGGATCGCAATATAGGACGCTGGACTCCTTGCACCAAGCCGCGTGCAGCGCAGCATGGAAGCCCTGCTGACATTTCGCTGTTGCGAAGATGCAACGTCACGGTTCAGCCTCATTCGCGCCGGGGAATGACCCAAGTTCAGGTTCGCTTCAGCCGCATTTCGACACGACATTTGGAACCGTTGAGCGCCGGGTCCGTTTATCCCCCCGGACGGGTCTTGGGGCGCTCATGAACAACAAGCCTATGTGTCCTGTGGCTTAAGGAGTAAAGAACAATGCAAGCCAATCTCAAATTCGCGCCGCTCGCGGTCGCGCTCGGGCTCTTCGCCCTTAGCGGTACTGCCTTCGCGGCCGACGTCATCTCGGAAGAGCCGCCGGCCCCCGCTCCGGTTGCCGAGCTTCCCGTCGCTTCCTGGGCCGGCCCGTATCTCGGCCTGAGCGCCGGCTATGGCTTCAGCGGTCATGCCGACGTTTCCGGCGGTCCCGACATCAAGACCAAGGGCTTTGTCGGCGGCGTCTTCGGCGGCTACCAGTGGCAGCAGGAGAACTTCGTGTACGGTGCTGAAGCCGATCTCGGCTACAATGGCGTCAAGGGTTCCAGCGCCGGCGTCGAAGCCAAGGGCGGCCTGGATGGCTCGCTGCGCGCTCGCCTCGGTTATTCCGTGACGCCGGAAATCCTGCTCTACGGCACCGGCGGTCTTGCGGCCAAGAACCAGAAGATCGACGACGGCGTCTCCAGCGACAGCAAGGCGATGCTCGGCTGGACGGCCGGTGTCGGCACCGACATCAAGATCACCGATAACGTGTTTGGCCGTGTCGAGTACCGCTACACCGACTACGGCGACAAGGACTTCGACAATGTCGGCAACGTCGAGTCGAAGGACAACCGCGTCACCTTCGGCGTCGGTATGAAGTTCTAAGTCGTCCAAGCCACGACACGAAAAAGCCGGGCCTCGCGCCCGGCTTTTTTTGTGCCTGCACTGGAACGGATGCGGCCCCCTCACCTATCAGCTTGTCAGGTGCTTGGTCGATCGGCTGGCTTTTCCTGGAAGCCGTCATGGGCGGGTATCGACGGCAGCCGCTCGAGCCATGTCATCCGCGAGCGCATCAAGACCTGCGCATCGGGCTGGTAGTCGTCCGGATTGGTCATGGTGGCGGCGTGCACATGGATCTCATGAGGCCATCTGTCCGAGCGGAAATAGAGTCTCGTGCCGCAGGACGGGCAGAAGCCGCGAAAGGTGTTCGGGCTGCTTTCATAGTGGCTGATCTCGCCGATCCAGGCTCATCTGCTCCGGCCGCATGCCCAGGAAGGCCGTCAACGGGGCGGACGTGGCGCGCCGGCAATCGGCGCAGTGGCAGACCAGATTGCGTGTGATGTCCCCGGAATAGGTCCAGGTGACCGCCTCGCACATACAACGTCCCGTCAGAAACGCCATCGCAATCCTCCCGCCGGCCGCGTTGCCGAGCCGGTTCACGACACCAGTCGATGCAGTGCAAGATAGGCTGCTCCATCAGCTCACATGCGCTTCTTTGCGACCTTGGCTGGCTTCGATTTCGGCGGCAGCGTCTCGACGAAGGCCAGCGCGAGATCGAGCCAGCTGTCGAGATCGGCCTCCGTCGCCGTGCCCTCAGGCGCGACGTGGACGTAGCCCTCCATCGCCCGGCCGCCCATTTCCATTGGGCGGGCATGCGGACGCGCGGCGGCGGTCTCATGCGCCGCTTTGCCGACACGCACCAGCAGTCCTCGCTTCGAGGTACCGATCAGCATGTTGCCGTTGAGCATGAAGCAGGTGCCGCCGAACATCTTCTGTTCAGTGAAGGCGCGCTGGCCGAGAGCCGCGCGCAGGCGCTCGACCATGGGGTCTGGCGCGACGCTGGTTTTGGTGACTGACTTCGCCATGCTCACCACTCCGACTTGGGGAGTATCAGGCAAGCATGGAAGTGGATGGGGTTCAAGCTAGTCTCCCCTTGGGGGAGAAGGGGAAGGCGCCTACGCCGGCACGGCCGGTTTCAGGTCCGGGAACTTCTCGTCGAAGCGCGCCGCCCAGCGGGTCAGCCGGCCGCGGCCTTTTTCCCATTTGCCGGCGAAGCGCAGCGCCAGATAGCCGAGGGTGGCGCGCAGCGCCATCTGGCCGGCGGTGATCTTCTTCGGCAGCTTTGGCGGGTTGGCGTTGAGCAGATCGAGCGCGGTGGTGATCTTCGCCCACTGGCGATCGAGCCAGGGCTGATAGACCATCTCTTCCGGCCGCGTGCGCCGCTCATAGACCATCGACAGCGCGCAATCGCAGATGCCGTCGGCCAGCGCTTCCAGCACCTCGGCCTCGAGCCGCTTGTCGGGATTGCGCGGGAACAGCGCGTTCTTCGATACGCGATTGAGGTGCTGGGTGATGGCGCGGCTGTCGTAGATCGAGCGGCCGTCGTCGAGGACCAGCACGGGGATCTTGCCGAGCGGATTGGCGCCGATCAATTCGGCCGGCTTCTCCTCGGTCTTGACCGGTACGAGGTCGATGGCGATGCCGGCATAGAGCGCGGCCATGCAGACCTTCGAGCTGTAGGGAGAGGTGGAGGCGTAGAGCAGCTTCGGCATGGTCGGGTTCCTGTTTGTGTGCGCGCACTGTTGACCGATCATGGCCGGCAAGACAACGGCCAGTGTCGCGAAACCGGACAGCCAGTGCGCCGGCAACGAATTGCCGGGGAAGCCGAACAACAAAAAAGCTCCCGGAAGTTCTGCCGATGGCAAAGTCCCGGGAGCTTTAGGGGGAGCGTCCGCTCCAGCTTCGCCAGTGGCGCCGAACTGGCGAGAGGGGTACCGACGGCACCCGCCCTCACCTGTCCTTGTCGCGAGCGAAGCTACGCGATTACTTCTTGGCGGCCGGCTTCTTTGCCGGAGCTGCCTTCTTCACTGCAGACGCCGACTTGGCGGCGGCGGCCTTCATCGGTGCCTTGGTGGCGGGCTTGGCCGCGGCCTTGGCTGCAGGCTTCTTGGCGGCAGGCTTCGCTGCTGCCTTGGCGGCGGGCTTGGCTGCGGCCTTGGCGGCGGGCTTGGCTGCGGCCTTGGCGGCGGGCTTGGCCGCGGCCTTTGCGACCGGCTTCTTGGCGGCGGGTTTCGCCGCTGCCTTCACCGGAGCCTTGGCGGCTGCCTTCGGCGCTGCCTTCTTCACTGCAGGTTTCGCGGCAGCCTTCGGTGCCGCTTTCTTTGCCGGCGCTTTCGCCGCCGGCGCCTTGCTTGTCGTCTTTGCCATGCGATGCCCCTTGCGTTTTGCCGGCGATCGTCAGTGATCCGGCATGCTCATGCATATCTGACTCGCGGCTTTCTAGCCAGCGAAGCATTACACTGAATTTCGCAGATTAAATTTCTGTTAGGGCGAAAGCATGCTCGCAATGATCGGCACAAAAGTCCGCGGAGATTCTTCGTAGCTCGCCGCGAACTTCCGCGAGAGAAATTGAAGCCACGCGACTCATGCGATCTTCTGGTCAAGCGCGGGAACTCTTGCAATGGCGGTGCTCGCGCGAGCTCACGCGAAGGGCTGTCGTATCGGCTTGCTTGATAGAGCGACTGCAGAACAACTCAAAACTTAATGCGAGCTTGTAGCTCATATATATTCAGACCCGATCTAAGTGGCGGGGAAGCAGCATTCGCTGCGGGACAGCGTTCTTCTCTGAGCCGCCGACTTTCGTCACTCGGCAAGCCAAACCGTTGGCTTTCCGTCCGCTGCGCGGACCGCTCCGCAACCCTCACTTTGGTAGAGATTGGCCGTTGCGCCGGCTTTCGTCAGTCGCCAATGCTGCAGGGTTGAATGGCGCGCGAAGGAATGCCGTGTCTTCCGCACCGCGCAGCCGCTTTTCCCTTGAAATATAAAGGCTTTCGGGCCGTCACAGCCCGGCCGGCTCTGACACCAACTGCAGCCTTCGCGACGGCTCGGTCCGATGGAGATGGACGGCAAATGTGTCCCAGGGCGGAGTGACGGCGATTTGCGCGAGGATGCGGCCGATCTCGCCGCGATGATAGCCGCCGTGGATGACGACATGGGTCAGCATTTCCTGGCGCGACATCATCGCCTTGTCGCCATCGGTGAAGATGAACGGGACGAGCTCCGCCAGAAGTTGCGGCGTTACCGCATCGAGATAGTCGCGATACCAGCGGTCCATCGCTTCGACATCGGCGCGCAGCGCATCGAGCGACGGCGTGTCCTCGGTGTTGTCGGAAACATAGCCGTGGCGCGTGCCGGAAAGATGCGCGGCGAATATCTTCGACACGACGAGATTGTGATTGAGCAGACGGATCGCTGCGTGGCGCTCGCTTGCGTGCGCTTGCGCGAGGTCTGCGAGACTTTCAAGCAGCTCGGCGTTGGCCCAGGCCTGATAGTCGAAGAGGCTGCGAAGCAGGGAAAGCGCGCACATCGCCGTTGTTCCTTTTTGTGAAAATGTGAGTATCTTGTTTATATTCTCGCGAGGCGGAACAAACATGTCTACTC
>NZ_RZOT01000343.1:0-6539 GCF_003999085.1 Mesorhizobium sp. M4A.F.Ca.ET.090.04.2.1 | reverse complement strand
ATTCGACACCCTCTATTGCCTTCGCCAAATTCGCCGCGCCGAAAAGGGGCAGCGTCTTCGTGCTGGCGGCCGACGACGGTGCCGTAGGCAAAGCCGGCAAGGCTTGCGACCCGGCCGGCGCGCTCGCTCGAGCGTTCCCGGTGGCCGACTTTTCCGGCAAGTTCGGCACCGTCGCCGAGGTGCTGGCGCCGGAGGGCACCTCGATCGACCGCCTGGTGGCGGTCGGCGCCGGCAAGGCTTCCGCCCTCGACGACCAGGCATGGCTGAGGCTCGGCGGCACCATTGCCGCCTCGCTGCGCAAGGCGACCGAAGTCGCCGTCGTGTTCGATGTTCCGGGCACTGAGGCCGGCGGCAGGCAGGCCGCCAACGTCGCCGCGGGCATTCTTTTGCGCAGCTATTCCTTCGACAAGTACAAGACCAAGAAGGACAAGGACGAGCCGAAGAAGCCGGTCAAGGTGACGATCCACTGCGCCGACCCCACGGCTGCGAAAAAGGCCTTTGCCGACGAGGCAGCGGTGATTGGCGGCGTGCTTCTCGCGCGCGATCTCGTCAACGAGCCGGCCAATGCACTTGGCCCGGTGGAGTTCGCCGCGCGCGCCAAGGAACTCGAGGCTCTCGGTGTCGAGGTCGAGATTTTGACCGAGAAGGAGATGAAGAAGCTCGGCATGGGCTCGCTGCTCGGCGTCGCGCAAGGCTCGCCACGCGGCGCCCGCATGGCCGTAATGCACTGGAAGGGCGGCAAGGCCAAGGACGCGCCGGTCGCCTTCATAGGCAAGGGCGTCACCTTCGACACCGGCGGCAATTCGATGAAGCCGGCATCAGGCATGGAGGAGATGAAAGGCGACATGGGCGGTGCCGCGGCCGTCACCGGGCTCGTCCACGCGCTTGCCGCCCGCAAGGCCAAGGCCAATGTCATCGGCGTCATCGGCCTGGTCGAGAATGCCGTCGACGGCCACGCCCAGCGCCCCGGCGATATTGTCACCTCGATGTCGGGCCAGACCATCGAGGTTCTGAACACCGATGCCGAAGGCCGCCTCGTGCTGGCCGACGCGCTCTGGTACACCAATGACCGCTTCAAGCCGAGATTCATGGTCAACCTGGCGACGCTGACCGGCGCCATCATGGTCGCGCTCGGCCAGCACTATGCCGGCCTGTTCTCCAACAATGACGAACTGGCGGACCGTCTGGCGGGCGCCGGGCAAGCGACACAGGAGCGGCTGTGGCGCATGCCGCTGGGCGCCGAATACGACAAGCTGATCGATTCCAAGAATGCCGACATGAAGAACATCGGCGGCCGCTACGGCGGCGCCATCATCGCCGCGCAGTTCCTGCAGCGCTTCGTCAAGGACACACCGTGGGCGCATCTCGACATCGCCGGCACGGCGATGGGCTCGCCGCCGAGCGAGATCAATCAGTCCTGGGGCTCGGGCTTTGGCGTGCGGCTGCTCGACCGTCTCGTGCGCGACCACTACGAGGGGTAAGGCCGTTCGAGGCGCGATCATGGCCGAAATCCTGTTCTACCATCTGACCGAATCGACGCTGGAGGAGGCGCTGCCGGGGCTGCTCGAGCGCAGCGTCGATCGCGGCTGGCGCGCCGTGGTGCAGACCGGCACCGAGGAGCGGCGCGACGCGCTCGACCAGCATCTGTGGATCTTCCGCGACGATTCCTTCCTGGCGCACGCCACCGACCGCGAACCCTATCCGGCCGAGCAGCCGATCCTGCTCACAACGGGGGAGGGCAACCCGAACGCCGCGCAGATACGCTTCCTGGTCGACGGCGCGGCGCCCGCCGACCTGTCGGGGTACGAGCGCGCCGTGTTCCTGTTCGACGGCCATGACGCCGCGCAACTGGAAGGCGCACGCGGCCACTGGAAGACGATGAAGGAAGCCGGCCACACCGTGACCTACTGGCAGCAGACGCCGGACCGCCGCTGGGAGCGCAAGGCGTAGGTTCCATACTGCGCCGCCCCTCATCCGCCTGCCGGCACCTTCTCCCCGTATGGTGAAGGGGGAAGAGGATGGCCGCGCCGTTGGCTCATCCTGCAACGCCCGCAGTTGGCGAAACCAGCCGTGATGGCGCCTTTCTCGCCGTCAAACGGGGAGAAATGCCCGGTAGGGCAATGAGGGGCGGCGCCGACGGACGGTATCAGCGCGAAAGCGACTCCTGTCCGGCTAGCCTTCACCTCTGGCCGGCATCATGGCTATCGCACCTGAACCGCTTTATGCATTAGATGCACGCAAGCTCACGATGGGGTGAGGATGCGGATCAAAATCATCGGAACCGGCGGGGCGGTGCCGGCAGGGTGCGTGACCTCGCGCGCACTGGAGGAAAGGCTTGGCCTTGCCGAGGGCCGGCTCGAAGCCGCCACCGGTGTCGTCGAGCGCTATGTCTGCGAGGGCGAAACGCAGATCGATCTGGCCTGCGCCGCGGCGCGCATTGCACTCGCCGATGCAGGGGTTAAACCCGGCGCGGTGGACCTGATCATCGGCGGCTGCGGCGTGCCTTACCAGCCGCTGCCCGCGACCGCGCCGCTGGTCATGCAACGCCTCGGCCTTGCTGACGGCTCGGCGGCCGCCTTTGACGTCAACAGCACCTGCCTCGGCTTCCTCACCGCCTTCGAAACCGCTTCGCGCCTGGTCGAGGCCGGCCAATTCAGCACGGCGCTGGTGTTCTCCTCGGAGATCGCCTCGCGGGCTCTGCCTTGGAAGGAGCAACCGGAGGTCGCGGCGCTATTCGGCGACGGCGCGGCAGCGGCGATTTTGCAAAAAGGCGGACCGGGTGAGGGCAGGGTGGTCGCCAGTCTGATGCGCACCTATCCCTCGGCCTACGAGGCCTGCGGCATCGGCTCGGGCGGCACGCGTTTCGACTTCAATCGCCAGCCGGAGGAGTTTGCCCGCCACAGCCTGTTCCACATGGACGGCAAGGAATTGTTTCGCGTCACCTCGCGCCACTTCAGCGGCTTCGTCACCGAGCTATTGCAGCGCGCCGGCTGGCGGCGCGAGGATGTCGACCTCGTCGTGCCGCATCAGGCAAGCCCGTTCGCGCTGGCGCATATGGCGCGCCAGACCGGCTTCGCGCCGGAGAAACTCGTCGACATCTCCGCCCGCTACGGCAACCAGGTCGCCGCTTCCATTCCCTTCGCGCTGGACGTCGCGCGGCGTGACTGCCGGATCGCGCCGGGCGCCAGGCTGCTGTTCCTCGGCACTTCGGCCGGCGTGTCCTTCGGCGGCATGGCGCTGGAGGCCTGACGATGGCCGTGCTCGTCACCGGCGCCAGCGGTTTTCTGGGCTCCCATGTGCTGGCAAGGCTGGCCGCGTCCGGCACGCTGGCGCTTGGCCTCGGCCGCGATGCGGCGCGCTGTGCGGCGCTGGAAACCGCCGGCCACCGGATCATCCGCCACGACCTGTCGCTGCCGCTCGACAGGGCGCTCGATCTGCGGCTCCGCAGGGTCGAGCGGATCATCCACTGCGCGGCGCTCTCCGCGCCATTCGGCCGGCTGGCGGATTTCGAGGCAGCCAATGTCGCGGCGATGCGAAACATCCTCGATTTCGCGACCCGGCAAGGCATCAGCCGCTTCGTCCACATCTCCAGCCCGTCCGTGTGCTTCGCCTTCCGCGACCAGCTCGATCTTGCCGAGGACGCGGCCTTGCCGGACCCGGTCAACCACTATGCCCGCACCAAGCGCGAGGCCGAGCGGCTGGTGCTGGCGGCGCCCGCCATCCACCCTGTGGTGCTCAGGCCGCGCGGCATCTACGGCGCCGGCGACCGCGCGCTCTTGCCGCGCCTCATCAAGGCCGCGAAGAACCGCCCGCTGCCGATCTTCCGCGACGGCCGGGCGCGCATCGACCTCACTCATGTCGACGACGTCGTCGATGCGGTGATGGTGGCGCTCGCAGCACCCCGGGAGGCTGAGGGCCATGTCTTCAACATCTCCGGCGGCGAGGTGTTGCCGGTGCGCCGCATCGCCGACGAGGCCTGCGCCTGCGCCGGCATCACGGCGCGCTGGCGGCGGGTGCCGCTGTGGCCGGCCATGCTTGTCGCCAGCGCCATGGAGGCGATGGCGCTCGCTCTGCCCGGGCCCCCAGAACCGCCGGTGACGCGCTACGGGCTTGGCCTGTTCGCCTATGCGCAGAGCCTCGACCTCGCCAAGGCCCGTCGCCTGCTCGGCTGGACGCCGAAGGTCGGGTTCGAGCAGGGGCTCGACCGCACCTTCGCCGGCGGAGGGCTGGCATGAAGATCGTCTTCGCCAACAGCGCCTGGGTCAGCGCCGCCGAGCGGCTGATCCTGCGCGGCGGCGGCTGGCATAGCGTCAGGCTGCGCGTCCGCTACGGGCTGTTCATTCATCCGCAGGCCGGGCCGGTGCTGGTCGACACCGGCTACACCCCAGAGGCCACCACGGGGCAGGGGCGCGGCCGCATGCTGCGCCTCTACGGCGCTGTGCTTAGGCCCGAGCTCAACGCGGCCGAACAGGTGCAGCCGGTGCTCGAGCGCTTCGGCCTTGCGCCCGGCGACGTGCGCACGGTTGTCGTCACCCATTTCCATGCCGACCACATTTCCGGCCTGCCGCTGTTTCCCCATGCCCGCTTCATCGCCAGCGATGCCGCCTGGGCGCGCGTCAAGGCGCGCACGCCGAGGCAGAACCTGCGCCATGGCGTCTTCACGGAACTCTTCCCCGCCGATTTCGAGGCAAGGCTCGATGGCCTGTCGACCAAGTGGCGGATCGAGGCCCGGGGCGGCGTCCCCGGCGGCGCTGATCTGTTCGGCGACGGCAGCGTGGTGGCGGTCGATCTTCCGGGCCATGCAGACGGCCAGTTCGGCCTTTTGTTCGCCGGACTGGAGCGGCCACTGCTCTATGGGGTCGACGCGCAATGGCTGCTCGCCGCCCTTGATCCGAAACTGTCCCCAGGCTTTCCCTCCAGCCTCATCGCAGAGGACGTTGCCGCCATCGGTCCGACCTGCGAGACGTTGCGCCGCTTCCAGGCGGCGGGCGGGCAGGTGATGCTCTGCCACGACCCGGAGATGACGCAATATGATCTGACTGCGGACGAACTGGCGGGGGTCGGATGAACGGGCTGGCGGAAGCGATCGGCTCCTTCGCCCTGACGCGCTGGGTCTCGCGCAAGAGCCGGCCGGATTTCGAGCGCTGGCAGGCAGCCGCCTTGCGTAGCTTCCTCGAGCGCGACCTGGCGCGCGCGCCCTTCTATCGCCATGCGCGGGCGCGCCTCGCCGACCTGCCCGTCACCGACAAGGCGATGCTGATGGACAGTTTCGAGGCCTTCAACATCCACGGCGTCACGGCAAGCGCGGCCTGGTCGGCTCTGGCCGGCGACGGACGCATCGGCGCGCTCACGGTGGGTGCGAGCACGGGCACCTCGGGCAATCGCGGCCTGTTCGTCATTTCCGAGGCGGAAAAATACCGCTGGCTGGGCGCCATCCTCGCCAAGGCGGCACCCGACCTCATCTGGCGCGGCATGCGCGTCGCCGTGATCCTGCCGCAGAACACCGGGCTTTACGACAGCGCCCGCAAATCCCGGCTGATCAAGCTCGGCTTCTTCGACCTGACGCTTGGGCCGGAAAGCTGGCGCGTGGACCTCAAAGACTTCGACCCGACGGTGATCATCGCGCCGCCGAAGATGCTCCGCCATTTCGCCGTCGCCGGCTTCCGGCTCGCGCCGAGGCGCGTCTTCTCGGCCGCCGAGACGCTCGATCCGGTCGACCGGCCGGTTATCGAAAAATCCTTCCGGCTGCCGCTCGAGCAGATCTACATGGCGACCGAAGGGCTGTTCGCGGTGACCTGCCGGCAGGGCGGCCTGCATCTCGCTGAGGATTCGGTGTTCTTCGAGTTCGAGCCGGCGGGCGACGGGCTGGTCACGCCACTGGTCACCGCCTTCCGTCGTCGTACGCAAATCATGGCGCGATACCGGATGAACGACCTGTTGCGGCTCTCCGAAGGACCCTGCCGCTGCGGTTCGCCGCTGCGCTGCGTCGACGAGGTCGTCGGCCGCATGGACGATGCCTTCCGGGTGGGTTCGGCCGAGGGCCAAATCCTGCTCACGCCCGACATACTGCGCAATGCGGTGCTCAAGGCCGACCGTCGCATCGACGATTTCCGGCTGGTCCAGACGGCGCCCGATGCCATCGAGTTGCGGCTCACGCCGGATTTGGCCGATGAGGCGGCCAGTGCCGCGCATCAGGCGGTGGGCGCACTGCTGGCGGCGCGCAGGGCAACGGCGATGGTCAATCTGGTGCGCGTGCCGCTGCCGCTGGAGACCGGCCGCAAATTGCGCCGTGTCGAGTGCCGGCTGGGAGCGGCGCCGTGAACCGGGCGGCAGTCGTGGCTGGCGCGCCCCAGCAAGCCGACCGGGTCGAGAACGATCCAGCCCAGGTCGAGGCTTTCGTGCGGCTCTTCAACGACGTCCCGGTGCGCGACCTCGTCGCCAACCTGACGACATCGGTCGAAAGCGCGGCGGTCGCCGGCCGCACCTTCCCGCTGACGCTGAACGACGCCGGCGAACCGCCGAACTGCTACATCTGCCTG
>NZ_RZOT01000342.1:0-6549 GCF_003999085.1 Mesorhizobium sp. M4A.F.Ca.ET.090.04.2.1 | reverse complement strand
CGCTCGACGTCACCATCCAGGCGCAGATCCTGATGCTGCTCGCCGAATTGCAGCGCAAGCTCGGCATGGCCATCGTCTTCATCACCCACGATCTCGGCATCGTCAGGCGCTTCGCCGACCGCGTCTATGTCATGCGCCAGGGCGAGGTGGTGGAGGAGGGCGAGGCGGAGACGCTCTTCGCCAACCCGCAGCACGCCTACACCAAGATGCTGCTGGCCGCCGAGCCGACCGGCTCCAAGGCGCCGCCGCCAGCCGGTGCCCCAGTGATGCTCGAGGGCCGCAATGTCGAAGTGGTGTTCAGGATCGGCGGCGGCTTCCTCGCCGGCGAGCCGCTGATGCTGCGCGCCGTCGACAACATCTCGATCCGCCTGAAGCGCAACCAGACGATCGGCATCGTCGGCGAATCCGGTTCCGGCAAGTCGACCCTCGGCCGCGCGCTGCTCAGGCTGCTGCCCAGCGACGGTCTCATACGTTTTGGCGACCGCGACATCTCCGACGCCGATCGCCAGGCGATGCGGCCGTTGCGGCGCGCGATGCAACTCGTCTTCCAGGACCCGTTCGGCTCGCTGTCGCCGCGCATGACCGTCGGCCAGGTGATCACCGAAGGGCTTTTGGTGCACGAACCGTCGCTCACCGGCAAGCAGCGCGACCAGCGCGCCATCGAGGCGCTGCGCGAAGTCGGGCTCGACCCCAATTCGCGCAACCGCTATCCGCACGAATTCTCCGGCGGCCAGCGCCAGCGCATCGCCATCGCCCGTGCCATGATCCTGAAGCCGAAGCTGGTGGTGCTTGACGAGCCGACCTCGGCGCTCGACCGCTCGGTGCAGAAGCAGATCGTGGAGCTGCTGCGCAAGCTGCAGGCCGACCACGAACTGTCCTACCTGTTCATCAGCCACGACCTCGCCGTGGTCCGCGCCATGGCCGACTACATCATCGTCATGAAGCAGGGCAAGATCGTCGAGGAAGGGCCGACGGAGGCGATCTTCAGCAATCCGCAGGCCGGCTACACCCAGACACTGATGAACGCCGCGATCGATACGGCGCGCTTCCGGATGAGCGCGTGATCTGAAACGTCACCTGTCAGAGGCAAATCATTGCGTGGACGCGCACTGACGCTTTCGCGCCGTGACTATCGCCTGCTGCTGTTGCTGCAGTCGTTCGATTTTGGCCGTTTCGCGATTGGCCACGACCGTTTTCACACGCTCGCCGCCCAGCAGCCAGTTCGGCACGCTGGTATTGGCGACCTTGCCGCGTGCGATGGCGGTTTGCGAGATCTCGGTGGCGGTGTCGCCGAGCGCGACGTTGAGTTCCGGGCAGCTCATGCGGTCGTATTTGCCCGGATTGATCGAAGCAACGGTCGAGGAGCAGCCAACTGCAACGGGCAGCACAGCGAGCAAAGTGAACGGGAGTGCTGCCGTCGGCGTGAACTTCATACTTTCACCTGCTCGCCGTTCCTCAGTCCCGCACGCCTGTCGAACTTGGGTAGGGCGCCATTAGGTCAAAGCGAGAGCCTGTTGTCGAGCACAATGGAAGGCCAGAAGCCGTTCCGCTCGATTTGAGGCGCGGATGGGTGATTCGGGAGCAGGAGGCAACAAACATCTAAGTGTTTGTTTTTCTGGTCGGAGTGGCAGGATTTGAACCTGCGACCCCATCGTCCCGAACGATGTGCGCTACCAGACTGCGCTACACTCCGTGACCAGACCGCGGGCTTATAGCCGCCGCTTTTCGATACTGCAAGCGCCAATGGCAGCACCTCTGTCGCATTTCGTCACATTCGCCGCGGGCTGTTGAAATCTTCAGGTTGGCTCAGCGGTTTACGGCACCAGATGGACAAGCGGACCCGCGCTAAGGATTCGCTGATCCGCTTGCCGAAGCCCGGTGTTTCAGGCCGACGATGGATCGAGCACGCTCCAGTCGAGCGCACGCGCCCAATCGGCAAAGCTGTGCCAGCGGACCTCCCGGAAATCCTTGTGCAGGGCAGCGATGTCGACATCGTAGCCGACCCGGTCGAACCATTCGAACATAAGGGCCGCATCCTCACTTTGCTGACGGGCGATGGCGATCGGGATCTCTTGGTAGCAGATCGGGCGGCCTATCGCCTGCGACAGCACTTTCGCCTGCTCTTCGCCGGAGAGTTCGTCGCCAGCGAAATCGAAGCGCTTGCCGAACACCCGCTCGCGCCGCTCGGCGAGCGCAGCGACGAAGGCGCCGATATCAGCCAGCGCGACCAGCTGCAGCGGGCGCTTGGCGGGCACCGCAGAGGCATGCGCGCCCTGGGCCAGCGCGCCGAGCGACCAGGGTGCCGCGAAATTCTCCATGAAGGCGACCGGGGCGCTGATCGTATAGGGGATGCCGAGCCGCTCGATGTGCTGCTCGACCAGATATTTGCTTTCGAAATGCGGGATGCCGGTCTTCTTGTTGGCGTCGGCGACGGACGAATAGACGAGATGCCCGACGCCGGCAGACTTGGCCGCATCGGCGGCAAGGATCCCCTGGCGGGTCTCTTCCTCCATGCCGGCCTCGGTCATGGTGCCCATCAGGAACATCGTGTCGACGCCGCGAGCGGCCTCGATGATGGACGCAGCATCGAAGAGATCGCCGGCCACGATTTCGGCCCCGGCCGCCGCCAGCTGCCGTGCGGCCTTGCCGTCCGGCGAGCGCGTCAATGCCTTGACGCTGTGGCCCTTGGCAAGAAGGGCGCGTGCGACGGCGCCGCCTTGCTGGCCGGTGGCACCGGTCACCAGAATGTCTCTTTTGGTGGTCATCTGTTTGCTCCTTGTTTCCATAGAGCAAAGTTAGAGTTTGCATCATTGATGCATAATTGCCTATAAATGGAAAATTTTGTCCCATTCTAGGATACAATGATCGACCTCAACGACATTGTGGTCTTTGCCCGCGTTGTGGAAGCCGGCAGCTTCACCGCCGCCGCGCGCCTGCTCGCCATGCCCAAAACCACGGTCAGCCGCCGCATTGCCGCGCTTGAGCGGGAGGTCGGCGTCCG
The DNA here is from genome assembly GCF_003999085.1 of Mesorhizobium sp. M4A.F.Ca.ET.090.04.2.1. Lineage (NCBI taxonomy): Bacteria > Pseudomonadati > Pseudomonadota > Alphaproteobacteria > Hyphomicrobiales > Phyllobacteriaceae > Mesorhizobium > Mesorhizobium sp. M4A.F.Ca.ET.090.04.2.1. Next base: position 3,548 of record NZ_RZOT01000342.1, on the reverse strand, counting down.
CCTGCTGCAGCGCACGACGCGCAGCCTCAACATGACAGATGCGGGGCGTCTCTATTACGAGCAGAGCAGCCAGGCGCTGCGGGCGATCGAGCAGGCCAATCTGCGCCTTGCCGAAGCGAGCGCGGAGCCATCGGGCACGATCCGCATCTCGGCGCCCGTCGGCTTCGGCGCCTATTTCCTCAACCGTGCCGTGGTCGACTTTCTCGAGATCTATCCGAAGACCAAGGTCGAGCTCCGCCTGACCGACGACAAGCTCAACCTGGTCGAGGACGGGATCGATCTCGCCTTCCGCACCGGGGTGCTTCAGGATTCGACACTGATCGCCCGCAAGCTCGGCTCGACGCACAGGCAGCTCTGCGCCAGCCCGGACTATCTCGCGCGCCATGGAGCGCCGGAAGCGTCGGCGGACTTGGCGCACCATCAATGCGTCATTGCGGGCCCCTCGGCGGCCGGCGCCCACTGGGTGCTGGACGGACCGCAGGGCCAGGAGACGGTCACGGTCTCCGGGCGCTTCGCCGCCAACGAGATGCAGGCGGTCGTCGCCGCCGCGATCGCCGGCTATGGCATCGCCCAACTGCCCTATGGAATAGCGGAAGCACTGATCGGCGAGGGCCGGTTGCGCCGGGTGCTGAAGGAGCATACCACCCCGGCCGGCGGCCTCTATGTCCTCTATCCCAGCAGCCGCCACCTTTCGCCTCTGGTCAAGGCCTTCGTCGATCTGGCGACCGAGCGGATTTCGAATCGGGTAAACAGTGCTTAAAGCTGTACGTTGCTCGACAAAACAACTTATGAGTGTGAGACATAAATGAGCCAGCGCATCGTCAGTTTCGTCATGAGCGGCGGCGTCGGCTCGCGGCTCTGGCCGCTGTCGCGCGAGGACAATCCCAAGCAGTTCCACGATTTTTCCGGCGACGGCTCGATGCTGGCCAAGACCTTGCGCCGGCTGGCGGCGAGGCCCACCGGCGAAACACCGATCTTCCTGATCGCCTCCGAGCGCCATGCCGAGCGCGTCCATGTCGACCTCGCCGGGCTCGACCTCGCCGGCGGCGGCCCGCTTTTCGAGCCGGCCGGCCGCAACACCGCGGCCGCTGTCGCACTCGCCACATTGCGCACGCTCGCCGAATTTGGCGACAGCCTGATGCTGGTAGTGCCGTCCGATCACCAGATTTCAACCGCCAAGCAGTTCTGGCGCAGCGTCGAAGCCGGAGCGGAGGCGGCGAGCGCCGGTCGTCTAGTGGTGTTCGGCATCAAGCCGACCCAGCCCGAGACCGGCTATGGCTATATCGAAGTCGCCGCTGACACCGACGGCATCTTCGATGTCTCGCGCTTCGTCGAGAAGCCCGACCTCGCCACCGCGCAAGCCTATGTCGAAGCCGGAACCTTCTACTGGAATACCGGCATCTTCCTGTTCCGCGCTGGCGCCATGCGTGACGCCTTCGCGGCGTTCCAGCCCGGCATCTGGCAGGCCACCGAAGCCGCCTACAATGCGGCGACATCGGATCTTTCCGGCCTCTATATGCCGCTCGATCTCTATTCCGCCATTCCCTCGACCTCGATCGACTACGCCATCATGGAGCGGGCCAAGGGCATCGCCATGGTGCCGGCGGGTTTCCGCTGGAACGACCTCGGCTCCTGGCAGTCGCTGCTCGACGTCGGCCCTTCAGACAAGGACGGCAATGTGATCGTCGGCGATGTCGTCGCCATCGATTGCGAAAACTCCTACATCCGCGGCGAGGGCCGGTTGCTTTCGGCCATCGGCATGAGGGACGTCGCCATCGTCTCGACCGCCGACGCTACCTTCGTGGCACCCGTCAGCCACAGCCAGCACGTCAAGAAGATCGTCGAGCAGCTGGAGAAGTCGGGCCGGCTGGAAACGAGGTTCACGCCGGCGCATGATCGCGTCATCGAAAGTGGCGCCTGGCGACAGCGCGTGCATCACTGGCTGTTCGACGAGACGCTGCCGCTGTGGTCGACGTCGGGCGTCGACGAGCGTCATGGTGGCTTCCATGAGGCGCTCGGCTTCGACGGCTCGCCGCTGATGAAGCCGAAGCGCATGCGCACCCAGGCCCGCCAGGTCTATGCCTTCGCGGTGGCCAGGGAGCGCGGCTGGACCGGCCCGGCCGACCGGCTGATCGCCCATGGCATCGATTTCATGGCCGGCAAGGGCCGCACCGCAAGGGGCGGCTGGGTGCGCACGCTCAACATCGACGGCTCGGTCGCCGACCCGGCCGAGGACGCCTACGACCATTCCTGCGTGCTGCTGGCGCTGGCGCACGCCCATATATCGGGCCATCCCGATGCCTTGCGGCTCGGCGAGGAGACTTTCGCCTTCCTCGACGCCCATCTCGAGGACAGCCGCATGACCGGCTTCCTCGAAACATCCGATGGCGCGGGCGAGCGGCGCACCAACCCGCATATGCACCTGCTCGAAGCCTTCCTCGCCTGGCACCAGGCGACCGGCGAGCGCGCCTATCTGCGGCGCGCGGCGCAGATCATCGATCTCTTCCGCAGCCACTTCTTCGACTCTGAAAGCTGGACGCTCGGCGAATATTTCGACGACGGCTGGAAACCGGTGGCCGGCGAGAAGGGCAGCTGGACCGAGCCCGGCCATCATTTCGAATGGGCCTCGCTGCTCGTCGATTTCGCCGGCCGCAGCGGCCAGACCGAGCTCACCGCCTTCGCCCGCAAGCTCTACGCCTCCGCTGTCGCCAACGGCCTCAATCGCGCCACCGGCCTTTCCTACGGCGCCGTCTCCAGGCAGGGCCTGCCGCTCGACCTGGTGTCGCGCAGTTGGCCGCAGGCCGAAGCTGTCAAGGCGGCGATCGCGCTGGATGGCACCGGCGGGCCGGACCTCAAGCCCGAGATCGAGGCGCGTGTCGGCAGGCTGTTCCGCTGGCACATCGATCCGGCGCCGCTGGGCTTGTGGATCGACCGCATCGACGAGCGCGGCCGCTCGCTGGCGACCGACGTGCCGGCCAGCATATTCTATCACCTCGTCTGCGCGCTGACGCAGTATCTGGATGGAACGGCCGGGGAGGGAGGCTGAAGCCGCCAATCTCCCCCCTCGAGGGGGAGATGGCCGGCAGGCCAGAGGGGGTCGGTTCGACTGGACGCGACCTTCCTTTGCGACAGGATAAGGCTAGCGCCCCACGCGCGGCGACCCCCTCTGTCGCCTTCGGCGACATCTCCCCCTCAAGGGGGGAGATTAGGCGTGCCTCGCGCCAGCCCCTCAATATGGGCTCGCCACGTCCCCCGTCTCGACATAAACCGCCTTCAACTGCGAGTAGAGGGCCAGCGCGGCAAGCGAGTTCTCGCGCCCGATGCCCGACTGCTTGACGCCGCCGAAGGGGATTTCCACCGGCGTCAGATTGTAGGCGTTGATCCAGCAGGTGCCGGCCTGCAGTTCGGCGATGACGCGGTGGGCGCGCGGCAGGTCGCGGGTGAAGACGCCGGCGGCGAGGCCGAATTCGGTGTCGTTGGCGCGCTCGATGACCTCGTCCTCGCCGTCGAACTTCAATACGCTCATCACCGGCCCGAATATCTCTTCG